>NZ_LZPJ01000086.1:0-108045 GCF_001729365.1 Acinetobacter sp. YK3 | reverse complement strand
GGTTTATTTGTTTGAAAAACAAAAGGAATTGTTTTTTATTCATTCATACTTAAATTGGTACCTGTTTTTTTGGAAGAATTGGTACTCGTTTTTAATTGAAGAATTAATCAAAGTAGCGTGAATAAAGTGATATTTAAAATATATCGATAAAAGGGATGTTAAAACAATGAGAGTGAATGCAGAGCGCTTGTGGCAGATGCTCATGGATATGGCGAAGATTGGTGCGACCACGAAAGGCGGAAATACACGATTGGCGCTCACAGATGAAGATATTTCAGGCCGGGCTTTACTGCTTGAGTGGGCCAAGCAGATTAATCTTTCTATTCATTATGATGAAGTTGGTAACCTGATTTTACGGCGTTCAGGGCAAAACCAAACCGCATTACCTATCGCTATGGGCAGCCATTTAGATACCCAGCCAAAGGGTGGTCGCTTTGACGGAATTTATGGTGTGCTGGCTGGCATGGAAGTGTTACAGCGCTTAGAAGAACAGAATATTGTTACTGACCATCCACTTGAATTGGTGGTGTGGATGAATGAAGAAGGCGCACGTTTCACTCCTGCAATGATGGGTTCAGCAGCATTCGCTGGCGTATTACTTAAACAGCAAGTTTATGACACCACGGATAAAAACGGTATTTCTGTTTATTCGGAGCTGGTTCGTACAGGGCAATTGGGCGATTACCCGCTGGCTCGTCCATTTCAGGCTTATTACGAAGCGCATATCGAACAAGGACCTGTATTGGAAAGAAACCAGATCTCGATTGGCGTGGTGACAGGTGGTCAAGCCATTCTCTGGTTAGATGTCGAAACCCAAGGTAAAGCTGCGCATGCTGGTACGACTCCGATGAATATGCGTAAAGATACTATGGTCGGCACGGCAGAAATGATTGTCGCTATTGAAAAATGCATTCTTGAGAAATTCCCACAAGGCTTGGTGACATTTGGTGAAATGCAGGTCGCCAATTCATCACGAAATACCATCCCAGGCCAGATTCAGTGGACCATTGATTTACGTCATCCTGATGATGCAGCACTGGAAGCAATGGAAATCGAAACAACAGCAATCTTATCTCGTCTGGCAATGGAACGAGATCTGGAAGTTCGCGTATCTCAACATTGGCTGAGTCCAGCGACTTATTTTGATCCGACTTGCGTTGCAACAGTTCAAGATGCTGTAAACAGTTTGGGATATAGCAACCAGACAATTGTGAGTGGTGCAGGACATGATGCGATCAATATCGCAAAACATTGTCCAACGACCATGATCTTTATCCCTTGTATTGATGGCTTAAGCCATAACGAGGCAGAAGATATTTATATGCAAGATGCAGCTCAAGGTGCCGATGTGCTGCTGAATGCCATTTTAAATTATGACGCACAGTCAGCCGCACAAGTCGCTCAAAAAAATACAGCAACAGTTTAATTATCAACAAATTAACAATGTGTAAGACATGCATGCTGCTGGAATGGAGCATTGCAATAAAGATGGATGGATAGAAGATGAACTCAAAATTACCAGTAGAAGTAGATATTCAGGATATCTGGCAAAAAGATAAGGATCATGTGATTCACCCGTGGACAGATTTTTCGACATTTAAAGACGAAGGTTCTTTAATTATGTCTAAAGGTGAAAATGTCTATGTGTATGATGCACAAGGCAATAAATATCTAGATGGTATTGGCGGCCTATGGTGTGTCAATGTCGGTTATGGACGCAAAGAAATTGCTGATGCTGTTGCTGAACAGATCATGGAATTACCTTACTTTTCACCTTTTGGTCATCAAACCACAGCGCCAGCAGCCAAGTTGGCCGCTAAACTTGCTGAGTTGGCACCGGGTAACCTAAATCATGTGTTTTATGGTTGTGGTGGTTCTGTGGCGAATGATACGGCGGTACGTTTAATTCACCACTATTTCTATCAAATCGGTAAGCCATCCAAGAAAAAATTGATTGCTCGTAAAGATGCTTATCACGGTAGTACCTACATCAGTATGACCTTGACGGGAATTGAAGCCGATCATGTCGGTTTCGAAATTCACAACGAACTGGTTCATCATGTGTCATGCCCAAATCCATACCGTAAGCCTGCATCACAGTCGATGGAAGATTTCTGTAATGAAAAGGTTCAGGAACTGGAAGATACGATTCTGAAACTTGGCCCAGATAATGTGGCTGCTTTCTTTGCCGAGCCAATCATGGGTGCAGGCGGGGTGATTGTTCCACCAGAAGGCTACCATGCCAAAACTTTGGCAGTATGTAAGAAATACAATGTTCTGTATGTGTCTGATGAGGTGGTCACTGCATTTGGTCGCTTAGGTCATATGTTTGCTTCAGAAGCCGTGTTTGGCATTGTTCCTGACATTATTACCTGTGCAAAAGGGCTTTCTTCAGGCTACTTACCTTTAGGTGCAACCATCATTTCTGATGAAATTTATGATGCCATCAGCAAGCCGCATCATGAAGGTGGTTTGCTGACGCATGGCTTTACCTATTCAGGCCATCCAGTGAGTTGTGTTGCTGCACTGAAGAATATTGAAATTCTGGAAAAAGAAAAGATTTGTGAACATGTTCAAGACATGGGCGTTTACTTTGAAGAGCAATTAAAGACGCTTGCGGATCTGGAAATTGTCGGTGAAGTACGCGGCAAAAAATTCATGATGTGTATCGAAAACTTACGTAATAAAAAAACCAAAGAACTGTTTGACCGTTCTGTTGGCGTTGGTAAACGTATTGCGAACCATTGCCAAAAACTCGGTTTGATTGTTCGTCCAGTGGGTCACATGAATGTCTTGTCTCCACCATTGATCCTGACACGCGATCAAATTGACTTTGCTGTGAAAACCTTACGTCATGCGATTCAGAATACCATTCAGGAATTAAAAGCTGAAGGGCATTTATAAGCTGAATCTCTTTGTTTCCCAATGAAAAATCAACTTGCCTCGCGGGGTGAGTTGAATCTCGCTGATCGATAGAAATAGCGGGACAACAACAGATGATGTCGATGGAATGAATGAAGAATAAAACGGACATTAGTGATATGAAGCAGGCTGAAATCCTGTGGGCGGTCACGATGAATCCGCTTTAGAACTCGTATGAGAGCAAGCAGATGAAGAATTATATCAATGGAAAATGGGAAAACACGACAGGAACATCCCAGATTACGGTGGTCAATCCAGGCAGCGAAGAGGAATTAATCCAATTTACTACGGCTTCCCCACAGGATGTAGATGCTGCTGTGGCTGCCGCGCAACAGGCATTGGAAAGCTGGAGTTTGACAAGCCCTGAAGAACGCGCGAATTGGTTAAATAAAATTGCCGATGCGATTGAAGCAGCAAAAAACACCTTGATTGAACTTTCCCACCGTAACAATGGTAAATCTTCGGAACAAGCACAAGTCGATGTCGACAACAGCATTAAGTGTTACCGCTATTATGCCAATTTAGTCAAAAGCTTTGCATTTAGTCAGGTGACTGAATGTGACGGTGGTATTGAACTGACGCATCAGCAAAATCCCGTCGGTGTGGTTGCTTTAATTACGCCGTGGAATTTCCCGTTAATCACCAGCGCATGGAAAATAGCACCCGCTCTTGCCGCAGGTTGCACGCTCATCTTTAAACCTTCCGAGTTGGTGCCGTTGCCTGAATATGCATTTACTCAGCTCTTGGATCAGATCCAGTTTCCTCAGGGTGTATTTAACCTGATTTTGGGAGATGCAGTTGCCGCGCAGCATTTGGTGACACATCCAGAGGTGAATAAAGTCTCTTTCACTGGTAGCACAGAGGTAGGCATTCATGTGATGCAGGCCGCAGCCCGTTCGGTTAAACGCGTCACATTAGAGCTCGGCGGAAAATCGCCGATCCTTATTCTTGAAGATGCAGATCTGGATGAAGCAGTCGATAAAGCACTCGGTGGCATGTTCTATAACAGTGGTCAAATGTGCTCTGCGACCTCACGTTTACTGGTGCATCAATCGATTGCCGAACGTTTTTACCAGAAGTTTAAGGCTGCGGTGGAATCAATCACTTTGGGTTCTGATCTGAGCGGTCCATTTGCAATGGGGCCGATGACCACACAAAAGCAATTCCAGAAAGTTCGTGAGTATTTAAGTATTGCGAAAGACGAAAAACTTCAAACTTTAATTGATTTTGAGCAAATTGCTGTACCTGAAAAAGGCTTTTTCATTCAGCCGCATGTTTTTGTCAATGTTCCGACTGACAGTCGATTGTGGAAAGAGGAAATCTTTGGCCCCGTGATTTGCTGTCGAAGCTTTGAAACTGAAGAAGAAGCCATTCGCCTTGCCAATGACTCTGAGTTTGGTCTGGCTGCAACCATTATCACAGGGTCTTTGGAGCATGGTAAAAAAATTGCCAAGCGACTTCGCTCTGGTCATATCTGGATTAATTCCCATCAAATGATTCAACCTGGCTCGTTATGGGGTGGTTTCAAAAAGAGTGGCATTGGGCGAGAACTAGGGCAGTCGGGGATGCAAAGTTATCTCGAAGAAAACGTGATTACGCTCTAATTTTTCCAACTGCTGATTGAATCGGGAAAGGGACTTCTCTGTTCAATAGCACCATCCAAGATGAATAAAAAAGTACTGCGAAAATATTTGCATTGATGCAGGAGAAACGTGCATGGAAAGCGAAAACAAACGAAAAGGGCTCTCACTATGGCAAGTCGTTGTCATTGGTGTGGCTTATATGGCTCCAGCAACCGTATTTGATACCTTTGGTATTATTTCAAGAGTCACTGAGGGGCGGGTTCCTCTAGCTTATACCTTGGCCTTGTTTGCAATGCTATTGACGGCATTTAGCTATGCACGCTTTAGTAAACTCACCCCAAAATCAGGATCAGCGTATACCTACACCACGGAAACATGCGGCAAGACAGCGGGTTTTTTTGTGGGCTGGTGTTCGCTTATTGATTATCTACTTATTCCGCTGGTTAATGTTTTACTCGCGTCCTTTTATCTCCATGCATTGATGCCTGACATTGCCTATACCACATGGGTGGTGATCATGGTCGGGATCATTACGCTAATCAACAGCTTTCGTATCAATATTCTGGCGAACTTCAGCTTTATCTTTATTGCAGCCACGATTTCAATGATGCTGGTGTTTATTTTTCTGGTGGTTACTGGAATGGGGCATTCGCAAGGTTATCAAAGCCTAGCGACAATGACACCTTTATTTAATGGCAATCCTGAATATCTAACCTTGCTGACAGGTGTGTCATTGGTGTGTTTCTCTTATTTAGGTTTTGATGCGGTATCAACCTTAGCCCATGAAAGCCGCAATCCAACCAAGACCATTCCTCGGGCAATTATGCTCACAACATTATTAGGCGGCCTTATTTTTATTACGGTTTCCTGGTTTGTCCAATTGTCCTTTCCGACATTGGAACAGTTTAAAAATCCAGATGAAGCCTTACCTGAAATTGCACTTTTTGTCGGGGGCGTATTTTTCCAGTCAGCTTTACTTACCGTACAGATCATGAATGCATTTGCCTCTGGTTTGGCTTCTCATGCCAGCGCTTCGCGTTTGCTTTACATCATGGGACGTGATGGGGTGTTTAACCAAAAAATATTCGGTTATGTGAATCACAGATTAGGTACGCCGTTATATTCGATTTTCTTCGTCGGCTTGATTTCTCTGTTAGCGATTACTGTTGATTTGGCAACCGTGGTGAGTCTGGTGAGTTTTGGTGCCTTGATCGCCTTCACTATGGTGAACTTCTCTGTATTCATGAAATTCTTTGTGATACGTAAAGAGCGCGCAGGTTTAAAAAATATTTTCTTCAATCTATTGCTACCACTGGCTTCGGTGTTGTGCTTATTAGGTCTGTGGGTACATCTGGAAAAATCAGCGCTGGAATTTGGTGGCGTGTGGTTATTGGCTGGCGTTTTACTGTTGCTTTATAAGCGTATCCGCAAACAGCCACTTTCGTTCGGGGCCACGACTTAAACCGTTTTAATCAATTGATTTGATAATTGAAGATTTGATTTCTAAAAACTTAAAGATATGGAGACAGAATATATGGAACAGAATGCGAAAACCCCAAATCAGCAAGGTTATAGCATGCCCGGCGAGTGGTCTGCACAAGAAGCTGTATGGATGATCTGGCCTTATCGTACAGATAACTGGCGTGGAAATGGTGCGCCTGCACAACAGGCTTTTGCACAGGTTGCGGCTGCAATTGCCCAGAAAACGCCAGTATTTATGGCTGTTCCTCAAGCTGAAATGGAAAAAGCAGGTCAGGTTATGCCTGCACAGGTGACTCTGGTTGAAATGGAAAGTGATGATGCATGGACACGCGATACGGGTCCAACCATTGTCAAGAATGCACAAGGCCAGAAAAAAGCCATTAATTGGGTGTTTAATGCTTGGGGCGGGGAAAATGGTGGATTGTATTTCCCATGGGATCAGGATCAGTTGATTGCAGGCAAAATCGCTGCTCAGCATGGCATTGAGACTTACTCGACGCCGCTGATCTTAGAGGGCGGGGCAATTCATGTCGATGGAGAAGGAACGTTATTGACTACAGCAGAATGTTTGCTCAATCCAAATCGAAATCCACATCTGTCTCAGACTCAGATTGAAAACATTCTGCAAGAATGTCTCGGGGTAACGACTTTTATCTGGCTGCCTCAAGGTGTATTTAATGATGAAACCGATGGGCATGTCGACAATATGTGCTGTTTCGTTCGTCCGGGTGAAGTTGCATTGCACTGGACAGATGATATCGATGATCCGCAATACGCACGTTCACAAGCCGCATTGAAAGTGCTTGAAAATACGAAAGATGCGAAAGGCCGCCAATTGAAAGTATGGAAGTTACCATCTCCAGGCCCACTCTATGCCAGTGGAAATGAGACGGTTGATGTTGATAAGGGTAATGCGATTGAACGTTTTGAAGGAAATCGTTTGGCGGGTTCTTATGTGAATTATTTGATCAGCAATCAGCAGATTATTTTCCCATTATTGGATGAACGTACCGATGAACAGGCAAAAGCATTGTTCCAGCAGATGTATCCAGACTATCTCATCACAGGAGTACCAGCGCGAGAAATCTTACTGGGTGGTGGAAATATTCACTGCATTACCCAGCAAATTCCAGCTTAAGTAACGATGCTGTAAGCAAGTTGAAACAGAGTCTATACATCTGTAGATCTTTTCAACTTGCTCAAGCAACGAGTGGATGTAATAATCATAAAAATTACTGGAAAAGTGTCATAATTTTAAAGAGATCATCTAAAGCATAAAATGCCTAAAAATTTGAATATCTTTATTCAGTTGATGATTGTGATAAGAATGACAAAATCATGTAAGCTTCATCTTCATATTTTTTATATAAGAATTTCATATTATTCTTAAATAAAATTAATGGATTGAGAGAATTATTTTTGACTGAGAATTAAAAAATTAAACTTTCTTCCTTAGCTAATCACTATTAAATTATGAATAAAAAATGAAGATATAAATAATAATAATTATCATTTGTATTTATTTTTTGTTAGAATTCCCATAAATTTTAAATAATCTTTAAGATCTCTCTGAATCGGGTGGGAATATGTCCAACAAAATAGCACGTCAATCACTCCTTACTATTTCCGTATTGGGCGGTATGATGGCGCTTGCACATGCAGCAGAAACTCAAGCAAATAAAGATGCCATACAACTGGAAAAGATTGTTGTGACTGCGAGCAGCCAAGCTGTAGATGTAAAAGATGCGCCAGCGAGTATTAGTGTCATTACGCGTGAAGATATTGAAAAACAGCCAGTGGCAAGTATTGGTGATTTGCTGAGTAAGGTTCCTGGTGTTACAGGTGGTATTAGCCCAAATGGTGATGGATCAAAAATTAAATTACGTGGTTTGCCAGATAATTACACACTTATCTTGATTGATGGTAAACGTATTGGATCCTCTCGTGATACGAATTATCGTCCAGACTCAGGTCGTCAGGATTTAAACTGGATTACACCTGAAATGATTGAACGAATTGAAGTCGTTCGAGGTCCAATGTCATCACTTTATGGTTCAGATGCAATGGGTGGGGTAATTAATATTATTACCCGAAAAATTCCAAATAAATGGGGAGGAAGCCTAACCCGTAATTATACAGTTCCAACAACGTCGAGAGATCTTGGTCATACGGATCAAATGGGAGTCATGGTGACAGGCCCATTAACAGAAAATCTAGGTTTACGTTTGACCGCAGGCCGTACTGAACGTGAAGCAGACCAGAATATTAAAGCTGGACAAGGTACCTCTGGATACATCGATGAAAATTATAATGCATTATTGAATTATAAAATTAATGATAAACATCAAGTTGCTGTTGAGGCAGGAATTTCAACACAAAAAAATAAAGCAGGATTTGGTGAGGTCGTTGGACGTGGTGGTGCGATTAGTGAGGGAGAGGTTGCTTGGGGGCCAGATGATTTAGAACATCATACGTATAGTATTTCACATGATGGTGATTGGGGTTTTGGTAAATCAAAACTGTCTGCCTATTACAATGATTATGATAGTAGTAATGCGAGTGGCATTGCTAAATCAAATGAAACGATCATTGAAGGAAATTTAAATATTCCATTTAATGCCTTATTTGAGCAGTCCTTGACTGTTGGTGGGCAGTGGAAGAAAAATGAACTAACAAATACACAAACAATCGGCACACTACCAGATGGAAGCTGGGACGGGCAGAAATATTCTGATCCAACCGTTGAGAACAAAACTTGGGCACTTTTCCTAGAAGATAATATAAGTTTATTAGATAACTTAAATTTGACGGTTGGCAATCGACTTGATCACGATGATAAATATGGCTCGCACCATAGTCCTAGAGCTTATCTGGTTTATCATCCTTTAAATGATTTTACTATTAAAGGGGGAGTGGCAAAAGGATTTAGAGCGCCGTCATTAAAAGAAACAACGCCAGGTGCAGCAACATTCTCGCGTGGGAATGGCTGTAGTTCTTTAATTCCGTTGGGTTATGTATCGGGTGGTTGCTATATGGCTGGCAACCCGAATTTAAAACCAGAAGAAAGTACAAACTATGAAATCAGTTTAAATTACAACGGTTTCAATTCTGATTTGGGTGTGACTTATTTCCATACAGATTTCAAAGATAAAATTGATTATGCACCATTGGCAGAGATCAATGGTCGTTGGTATACCCGTTATGAAAATATTGGTAAAGCACGTACTCGTGGCTTAGAGGTTGTCGCAAATTTCCCGATTACAGATACTGTGAACTGGAATAATAATATGACGTACTTCTTTGAAGCGAAGAACTTAGATACTGGTAAAGAGTTAATTACCACACCTAAAATTACAGTAAATTCGGCGTTAAATTGGAAACCTACGGATGCTTTGGCATTAGAGTTCAATGCTAGACATCTAGGTAAGCAATATTTTGGTGACAATGTAACAACTAGCAGTTTGCAAAAACCTCATACCATTTTCGGAGTTTCTGCAAACTATGATTACAATGATAATTTGACCTTTAGAACAGGTATCAATAACTTGTTTGATAAGAATTTATCAAATGGTAGTGATTCATACTTAGTTGAACGCCAACGGGCTTTTGTTGGTGTTACTGTTAAATACTAATCTTTTGAAACAAGCCAGAAAGATAACTTAATGATCTTTCTGGCTTAAAATATCTTGTGTTCTTTCAGAATAATAAAACTTCTCTAAATATACGCGAGCACGCTGACGCAAATAACCTGTTTCGATCACCTGTTGCAGTACAGGCGCAAGTAAATGGCTGAGTTCATTTTCAATCAGGGCTTCATCAATATTCAGATCACGTAATAAAAGATCAAAAGTCCGTTCCTGATTACGTGCATACCATGCATACACACCATCATGTACTTGTTGTTTTAGATAGGGCGTTTGACGAATATGATCCCAAATCTCATGTCCCATCTCGACGGTTTTTGGTAAGTCCTGTACTTCTACATAATTACGCAAGACCGATAAGGGCATGACTTTAATTTTATGCCAGAGATTGGCCTGAAAATGATAGAGCTTGTCATCATTAAAATGCTGATTCAGCACTCTCTCACTCATTTGACTGATTTTTAAAATATTCTTTTGTAAATAATGCGCAATGGTTTCGTTGAGATTGGAATCTGTTACTGTTTCTAAAACAGATTTGCCCATTTTCATAAAATGTCCGACACCTGGGACGCGTTTTGACATGACGGAATTATCCAGATAATCCTGAATCGAGTGCTGGATTAGCTGTGTAATCAGTGCAGAGAACGCGGGATTGTTCACCACGGTTTTAATTAAACGCTGGCGATGTCCACTTTTACTGGCAACATACTGGGCAATCGAATCTACGGTAAGAACAGGAATAACATCTTCAATCGTGGTTTGGTCATTAATCGGGTGAATCAGGGCAAAACGAATATGTTCTGCAATCTGCTCAACCAGAAATGCACTTGCGGGTGTCGCAAGAATCTGTTTTTCAATCAGGTTAAAAATTTGTTCAAAAGACCAGATCTGCTGTAACGGCTGTAAACGCAACCAATGATAGAACTGTTTAAATTCCGATTGAATGGTGTCTGGTTGTGCAAACTCATGCTCAAGAAAGTCGAGCTGTGCATCAATCAGTTGTTCTATCATTGGATGTTTAGACATATATTCTCAAATCGCTAAATTAAGTTTATTGCGCTGGAGCCGCAGCAGGTTTTTGTGCCTGAATCTTGCTGAGGAAAGGTAGATACTGTTGAACTACCAATTGATCTGCTTCCAGAATCGGCATATGACCGACATTGTCCAGAATGACAGGTGTCTGGGCATTTTTCAGTAATGCTTTTAATTCAGGGACCACTTCAACATTGACAATTTTATCTTGCTTACCCCATAAAATCAGGGTCGGTGCATCAATTGATCTTGCCAGCAAGGCAAATGAATCAGGTGTATAGAGCTTATTTAAGGCAATCACCTGATCGACCATTTTCTGGGTTTGCTCAACCTGACCAATCATCATTTTTTCTTGTGCCTGAGCAATTTCTTTTGGAATGAATGGCGGAGTAAACATGGCTTGTTGCATCAGGAAATTGAAATCACCTTTTTTGCTCACAATCATGTTTTTCACCTGATTTGGATCTTTTAAATAAGGCGTGGTCGCTGCTTTATAGACACCCGCCGCATCAATCAGGAACAGGCTCTTGGTTTCAAAAGGATATTGGCCTGCATAGAGCATCGCGATAGAACCACCCAGTGAATGACCAGCAACATGCGCTGGGCCTGTCAGATTGGCAGCTTCTACAAAACGGCGTAATTTCTCTGTGACATTCGGAACAGAATAGTCAAAATCTTTAGGTACTAATGTTTCACCACTGGCCGGTAAATCAGGAATGATGACGTGGTAGTTTGCCGTGAGGGCGCGTGCAACACGGTTCCAGTTGTCACGACTGCCTGCAAGACCATGAATTAAAATGACGATTGGCTTACCCGCTTGACCGCCTTCACTATACGACCAGGTGATGTCACCTACTTTTAAGGTCTTGGTTTGTAAGCCAGCCCATGCACGCTCTTGTTGCAACAGGTTTTGAAAATTCATTTCTATTTCGGCAGCTTGAGTTGTACTTACTGCTAGTGTACTTAAGCTACACACCAGCAAAGCAGCGCCAAAAGCCTGACGAAAAGGTTGGGTAAGTCGGGTATTTATCATCGTTGTTCAATCCTTGATCTATTTTTAAACCAATTGATTATTGAGGAAGAGACGACGCGAGTCATTTGCATAATCTACAGATGTATGGAAATTCTTGCCAATGAAATCAGCAATTTTCCGCTATTTTACGGTTCAAAAGATTAGCAAGTATGCTGATCGTTTCTATTTTTGTCAGTGACTTTCAAACGGGCGCACATTAAACTGTTGCCTTAGGTCAATCACACATGGATACACACATGCTCACCGCACAAGAAGCATTAGAACGTTTAAAAGCTGGTAATGCCCGTTTTGTAAAAGGAGAGGCAGTTCAACAAAGATTGTTATCTCACCAAGAACGTGCCGAGATGGCAAGTGATCAAAATCCTTTTGCAATTGTTTTAGGCTGTTCTGATTCACGTGTACCTGCTGAAATGGTTTTTGACCAAGGCTTGGGTGACTTGTTCGTGATTCGTGTGGCAGGCAATATTGTGGCGCCTTCACAGGTCGGCAGTGTTGAATTTGCAGCAGAGCGTTATGATTGTGCTGTTGTGGTGGTACTGGGTCATAGTCATTGTGGTGCGATTCAAGCCACGATTGATACCTTGATGAACCCTGATCAGCCGCCTTCATCGAATTTAATGTCGATCGTAAACCGTGTCCGTCCGTCGGTTGAAATCTTGATGCAAACCGAACTCAAAAATGATTTGAAAAAATTGTCTGCGCATGCGGTACGTTCAAATGTATTTGCTTCTGTGAATCAGCTCCGTCATGGCTCTGCTGTGCTGGAAAGCCTGATTGAAAAGGGCAAAATGATTGTCGTTGGTGCAGAATATTCGCTAGAAACAGGTGAAGTTTCTTTTTTTGATTTCTAAGAATCAGGGCGGGTTTTAACTCGCCTTAATTTCGCTGTTGGAAGCATAAATTTTAATTTTTTATTGAATTAGAAAAATAAGTGAAGCAAAAGGGCATAATCGATATGAAAATCATGCCTGTAACCGAGCCGTTATTAGCCGACTGGCTGCAATTAAGAATATTACTCTGGCCTGATCATGAAGACGCGCATTTACTGGAAATGCGGCAGCTACTTGAACAAAAACATACTTTGCAATTATTAAGCTATAACGATCAGCAGCAAGCAATTGCCATGCTGGAAGCGTCGATTCGATATGAATATGTAAATGGTACACAAACCTCACCTGTGGCTTTTCTGGAAGGCATTTATGTCTTGCCTGAATATCGACGTTCAGGTGTTGCTACCACTTTGGTACAGCAAGTAGAAGACTGGGCAAAGCAATTTTCCTGTACCGAATTTGCTTCAGATGCAGCAATTGATAATACGATCAGTCATGCCATGCATCGCGCGCTGGGTTTTCAGGAAACCGAACGTGTGGTTTATTTTAAGAAAAAGATCAGTTGAAATCGTCTATTGAGTGGAAGGCGCAGTTTATAACGCGCCTTTAATATAAGGATAAGCCAGATTCAGCATCATTGGCTGTGCTTTCGCATTTGGATGAATCTGATCGTTCTGGATCAAGTGTTTTTGTCCCGCGACACCTTCAAGAAAGAAAGGCAGTAATTTCACTTTATATTGCTGGCTGATCACCTTGTAATTATTTTCAAAAGCCTTGCTATAGGCTGTGCCGTAGTTAGGCGGTATTTTCATCCCAAACAGTAAAACATGGGCTTTCTGCTTCTGACTCAGCTGCACCAGTTGGGCAAGATTTTTTTGAATCATTTGTGGAGGCTGACCGCGTAAGCCATCATTGCCACCCAGTTCAATCACCACCACTTCTGGTCGATAGGTTTGCAATAATTTTGGCAGTCTTGCCAGCGCACCACTGGTGGTTTCTCCACTGACACTTGCATTGACCACCTTGTGCTGTTTCGGATACTGTTGGTCTAAACGTTGTTGTAATAAGTGAACCCAACCTTGTTTTGCATCTATGCCATAACCTGCGCTCAGGCTATCACCCAAAATTAAAATAGTCTTTGCTGAAACCAGTGTCGGGATCAAACAGACACTGATCATTGCAAGCGTTTTAGATACTGACAAGATAACTTTAGATATTTGCATTGCACTTCAAATTTGTCCTAAAGGATACGTGACATCATGCCACAACCGATTATTTCTGCCCAAAAAGTTACACAAAATATTCAAATTAATCAGCAAAGTTTAACGATTTTAAAAGATATCGATTTGGAAATTTATCAAGGTGAACAGATTGCCATTACAGGTCGGTCAGGTTCAGGAAAATCGACCTTGTTAGGTATTCTGGCAACACTTGATCGTCCCAGTGCTGGGGAGTTATGGGTGTGTGGACAGGCGGTGCATAGTTTGTGGGAAGAACAGCGCGCGCAGGTTCGTCTGGAAAATATAGGCTTTGTATTTCAGTCTTTTCAGCTATTGCCGCAGCTCAGTGCACTGGAAAATGTCATGTTGCCATTACGCTTACAACCTGACTTTAATTTCAAGCAAGCAGAACAAAAAGCATTGGCATGGTTAGAGCGAGTTGGGCTGGTACGTCAGGCCCAGCAAACACCGAAAGTGCTTTCTGGTGGGGAGCAGCAGCGTGTTGCGATTGCCAGAGCATTGATTGCAGAGCCAAAAATTATTTTTGCCGATGAACCCACGGGTAATCTGGATGGGCAAACGGCTGAAGAAATTGAACAGCTATTATTTGAGCTTAATAAAGAATTAGGAACAACTTTGGTTCTGGTGACGCATGATCAGAATCTGGCTGCTTTATGTCAACGTCATGTCAAACTGGCTGATGGTCAGATTCAGGAAATTGTAAAGCTTGAGGTGGGCTTATGAGTTCAGTTCTCAAGCCGCTGTTGCTGCAAAGTTTTCGTACGGGTGGGTTATATTTATTAATCATTGCACTTTCTTTAGCAATTAGTGCCACCACAGCACTCAAGTTCAGTAATACCCAAGTACAAAATGCCGTGACGTTACAGGCCGCTGAAATGTTGGCTGCGGATCTGGTGTTATACGATCAAGATCCAATTCAGACTGAATGGTTACAGCAAGCCAAAAAACTGGATTTGCAACAGGCCGCTGTGACTGTGTTTAGTTCGATGGCACATACCTCGGATCAGTTTGTGATGGTCAATGTGAAAGCCGTTGATGCGCATTTTCCATTACGGGGGGAACTGGAAATTCAGCCCAAGCCACAAGGCATTCAAACTGGACAGGTCTGGCTGAGTCCTCGTGCAGCTGATCTTCTACAGGCGAAAGTAGGGGATCAGGTTGCGATTGCGGATGGACAGTTTAAAGTGACGGGGATCATTGAACATGATTCTAATCAGGAGCTTGGCTTTTCAGGATTTTCGCCGACAGTGATTATCCATCAGGCAGATATTGCCAAAACCAATGCCGTTCAAGTGGGTAGCCGGATTGAATATCGGTTATTGATGGCAGGGCCGCCTGAACAGATCAAGGCATTTAAAAATATCTTCAGGCAGCAAACACAGCATGAACAGACGCTCGATCAACCCAATGATCAGCAGTTGGGTGAGGGCGAACAAGGTTCATTGAAGTTACGCGATGCCAGCCAATCCAATACGCGCTTAATGAAACCGATTGAAAATCTGGATACTTTTTTACAGCTTGCCAATTTGTTAACCATTTTGCTGTGTGGTATTGCGATAGCATTGACCAGTCAACGTTATGTGCAACAGAATCAGGACCATATTGCCCTGATGCGCTGTCTGGGGGCAAGTAAGAGACAGATTTTGCTGGCTTATCTGGCCTTGCTTGGAATTGTCAGTGCTTTATCGATTGTGCTGGGTAGTCTGATCGGTATTGCATTAGGTTATGGTTTATTGCAGTTGATGTTGCAGCTGATTCCACAATTACAATTAAGCTTTGCGCTGGCTGATTTGCTGTTTGCCTTGCCTGTCGCCATTTTTACCAGTGTGATGGTGCTGATTGGTTTTATCTTGCCAAGTATCTGGGAGCTATTAAATACACCGCCGATTCGTGTGATCCGTCAGCAGGAGCGTTCACGTAAGTCGTATTTCGCCATGTTTGCAGTCGGTATTGCCAGTCTGGTGATTTTTAGTTTGGTGCTCAGTGATAATTTACAGTTAAGCCTATGGGTCTTAGCCGCGATCTTGATTTTGTGTGCGACACTTTTTGCCGTGATCTGGTTGTTGTTAAAAGCGATTAAACAGCTCAAACATCCTGTATCAGCCTATGTACGGATTCCACATCAAACTGCTTTACAGATTACAGCCCTCGCTTTGGGCCTGAGCTTGATTACGGTATTGAGTGTATTAAGAACAGATTTATTGGAGCGTTGGCAGCAACAATTGCCAGAAGGGACACCGAATCAGTTTGTTTATGGCCTACCGCCGTTTGATATGCCTCAGTTGAAACAGCAGCTTGAGCAAAATAAATGGCAGTCCACTCCGCTTTATCCGAATATTCGGGGCCGACTGGTGGCCAAAAATGGTCAGCCTTTTGCAGCAGAACTGGTAAAACAAAATAATTCGTTGCGTCGTGAATTGAATCTGACTCAAGCCGCAGTGTATCCGAAAGATAATGTGATTACGCAGGGCAGTTCCCATTTTACCCAGATCGGGCAGGTGTCTGTGGAAGCAAAACTGGCCACTGAACTCGGGATCAAGATTGGGGATCAACTCAGTTTTAGCTTACCCGAAGGGCCAATGAATGCGACCGTCATCAATCTGCGTAGCGTGGAATGGGAAAGTTTTAGTCCTAATTTCTTCTTTATTTTTTCACCCAAAACTATGGATGAGAATGCGGGCAGTTATTTAGGAAGCTTCTATGTGCCGCCAGCGGATCAGCCGAAAATGGTGCAATTGATTCAGCAATTTTCCAACACGGTATTTATTGATGTCGGGCGTATTCTGGAAGAGGTGAAACGTCTGGTCAATGTACTGGTGCAGATTGTCACGGTTCTAGCCATGCTGGTCGGTTTATCGGGTGTACTGGTACTGATTGCCTGTTTAAATGTACTGATGGATGAACGCCGTAAAGAGGTGGCTCTATTACGCTCTTTTGGCGTTGCCAAGAATAAATTAAAACGTATGCTCAGTCTTGAGATTGGCTTTATCGGCTTGTTGGCGGGTGTCGTGGCCTGTCTGTTTGCAGAGGTGATCAGCGCGATTGCCAGTTACAAGATGCAAATGGCCATTCAGTGGCATGCTGAGATCTGGTTGATTTTGCCGTTAAGCATGATGCTGATTTGTACCTTGATCGGGCGCTATCGCTTGAGTTACTTATGCGATATTCCGCCCTTACAAAGTTTAAGAGAAATGAACCAGTCTTAAAAAGAGAGCTGGTTCTGACGCAGGATTTCATTCCAGAGAGGATTGAGTCCTGTGCTTAATTCTGTGCAATAAAAATAGAATGCGCTGAGCAGTAAGGCACCAATCATTAAGGCAATGACTTGAGCCAGTGTATTTCTTGGCGTTTTCTGGCTGAAATACCATGTCACGGCTAGCAATGCACCCATGATCATACCACCAATATGTGCGGCATTATTAATCCCTGAAACGGTAAAACCGAAGACAAGGTTAATCGCCATAATCATTAATAATGATTTTTTATCCAGCAAGAAGCGTTGCTGTGGCAAAGGTGGAAACAGGGAAATGACGGTGAGTGCTGCACCTAGCCCCATCACGGCACCTGAGGCGCCTGCACTGATATGCGGGAGTAATTTCGGATCAAAATGTTGTAAAAGTTCGTAGCCATCACGGATGCTCAGATAGCTGGACAAGACACTGCCCATGAGGCCAGCCAGAAAATACAAACCGATATAATAGCTTCGGCCAAATAATTGTTCTGCCACACTGCCAAAGATATACAGAGCCCACATATTTAACATTAAATGGATCAGGCCAAAGTGAAAAAACATACTGGTGAATAAGCGTTCTGCCTGCCCAGTAAAGGTGAGCGGTGTAAAATCTGCTCCCCAAGCGATTGCATCAACAGGGACAGGGTCGGTAATATTCACCCCTGAAAGAATTTGCCAGCCAAATAATCCGACATTGACTGCGATTAACAATGCAGTAAACCACCATGTTTGTATTTGCAATTTTTGATTGATTTGTGGTGGAGTCGTTTCAGTCATATGTTTACGCTAGTTATTGATATAAAAAATAGCTTAGCATGAATTCATTGCATGATGGAGTGATGCACTTTAATGAAAGCCTTTTTAGCACGCGCAGTAATGTTGATTATTGGCGTCATTCTACTGATCCAGCTCTGGATTTTTAGTAGTCTGGTCTGGTGGCGAACCCATCCAGTGAATACGACCATGTTTATGCGTTGGGATTACTTTACCGACTTTAAACCGATCAAGCAGGAATGGCGTGACTATGACAATATTAGTGATAACTTCAAACGCGCAATTTTAGCGGGTGAAGATGCCAAGTTTATTCATCATCATGGTTTTGACTGGGCGGGAATCCAGTTTGCTCTGGAGCGCAATAGCAAAAAAGGTGAACTGGTCGCGGGTGGTTCAACGGTTTCACAACAGTTGGCCAAAAATCTGTTTCTTTATAATAAACGTTCTTTCATTCGCAAGGGGCAGGAAGCTGTAGCAACCTGGATGATGGAGCGGATGTGGTCAAAACGACGCATTCTGGAAGTCTATATGAACTCGGTTGAGTTTGGTCAGAACATTTATGGTGTTGAAGCAGCAGCTCAATTTTATTATGGCAAAAGTTCTAAAAGTTTAACCCGAGAGCAGGCTGCATTTTTAGCCGCATTGTTGCCAAATCCAAAGTATTATCAAGACAACCACAATGACCGTAAGTTGCAATATCGCAAGCGGGTGATCTTAAAATATATGAATGGGATACAACTTCCGCAATAATTCGCCAAATTTTAAAAAAAAGCCCAATATTTTGGGCTTTTTTACCAAATTGACATAATTTTGCAGCATACTTAAATCATCACTTGATGAATGATAAAGCAACAAGGTTGGGTATGAATACTGCAGTGACGACAACAACGCCAATAGAATACAGTTACAACGATCGTTATATAAATCGTGAGCTTTCGATTCTCGATTTTCATCTACGCGTACTGGAACAGGCTGTCGATCCACTTCATCCATTATTAGAGCGGATGAACTTCCTTCTGATCTTTTCACGTAATCTGGACGAATTCTTTGAGATCCGTGTTGCGGGAATGATGGAACAACTGACGTTGGGCAATGAAAGCCGCACTCCAGATGGTTTGACGCCAAAGCAGGTTTTAGAACAAATTTCAAAAACAACACATGCGGCAATTGAACGTCAGTACCGTATTTTAAATGAAGAGATTTTGCCGAAATTACGTGAAGAAGATATTTGCTTCTTACGTCGTGGTGAATTAACACCTGCACAATCGGCATGGATCAAGAAATATTTCCATGAACAGGTGGCACCTGTGCTTACGCCAATCAGTCTGGATCCTGCGCATCCATTTCCACGACTGGTGAATAAAAGCCTGAACTTTATTGTGACGCTAGAAGGGAAAGATGCCTTTGGTCGTCAAATTGATTTGGCGGTTGTCCCTGCGCCACGTTCATTACCGCGTGTCGTGCGTTTGCCAGATGAGTTGACTGATGGGAAAGAACATCATGTCATGCTCTCAGCGATTATCCATGAACATATCTCTGATCTGTTCCCTGGCATGACCGCAACAGGCTGCTATCAATTCCGTGTCACCCGTAATGCCGATTTAGCGCTAAACGAAGATGTTGAAGATTTGGCAAAAGCTTTAAAAGGTGAGTTGAGTTCACGTCGTTTTGGTCGTGCAGTCCGTCTGGAAGTAACCCATAACTGTCCAAAACATATTTATGAATATCTGCTCAATGAGTTTGATTTAAATGAAGAACAACTCTATCGTGTAGATGGTCCTGTAAATCTGGCGCGTTTATTATCAAATTTCAAACGTCCGCATTTACGTTATGACTCACATACACCTGTGATTCCAAAAGCTTTTAAAAAGTCTGAAAGTATTTTTGCAGCAATGCAGAAACAGGACATTTTATTGCATCATCCATTTGAATCTTTCGCGCCTGTGATTCAGTTGTTGCGTGAAGCTGCACGTGATCCGCAAGTGCTGGCTATCAAACAAACACTTTATCGTAGTGGAGCTGACTCAGAAATCGTGCAAGTACTTGCCGAAGCTGCACGTAATGGTAAGGAAGTCACGGCAGTGATTGAGTTACGTGCCCGTTTTGATGAAGAATCCAATATTGAAGTAGCGAACGTATTGCAAGAAGCAGGCGCCGTGGTGGTATATGGCATCGTGGGTTATAAAACGCATGCCAAAATGATTCTGGTGGTACGCCGTGAAAATAATAAACTGGTGCGTTATGTGCATTTAGGTACGGGGAACTACCACGCCACCAACGCCCGTATTTATACCGATTATGGCCTCATGACTACCGATAAAGACCTGTGTGAAGATGTACATCGTATCTTTCAGGAATTGACGGGTATGGGCAAAATGGCGAAGCCGAAGAAGTTGCTTCATGCACCATTCACTTTGCATGCCCAGTTGATCAATTATATTGATGACGAAATTGCCAATGCCAAAGCAGGCAAACCTGCACAAATTATTATTAAAGTGAATGCCTTAACGGAAGTTCAACTGATTAATAAACTGTATGAAGCTTCGCAAGCGGGCGTGCAGGTTGACCTGATTATTCGTTCAATTTGCTGTTTACGTCCGGGCTTACCAAACTTGTCAGAAAATATTCGTGTGCGTTCGATTGTTGGACGTTTCCTTGAACATACACGGGTTTATTATTTCAGCAATAATGGTAACCCACGTATATACGGTTCAAGTGCTGACTGGATGGATCGTAATCTGTTTAACCGTGTTGAAGCGTGTTTCCCAATTGAAGATCCAGCCTTGAAAAAGCGTATTTACCAACTGGGTTTATTGAATTACCTCAAAGACAATCAGCAAGCCTGGTTGCTACAAGGAGATGGCGTATGGGAACGTGCGCGACCGATGGAAGGTGAAGCACCGCATAATGCCCAACACACTTTACTTGAGGCGATCAAATAAATTGATTTACTAAAAAGCCGACCGATTATGGTCGGCTTTTTTACGCGCAAAATTTAATTGGTTTTTATTTCCAGTACTAGTTGATTGACTAAATCGGCTGCTTCCAGCTCTCTAATTTGACTGACATTGCTGCCTGCCCAGAAAGCACCATAACTAAAGTCATTTTGAGCACTGGCGATACCCATCAACTGCTTCGCCAGATCATAGGTATATGGATAGGCAGGCACTTGAGGGCGATTTGGAGCGTCGATCTGTGTATGCCACGTGCCAATTAAACCACGTGCGGGTCGGCCTGAAAGACTGGCACTAATCTGAGTGATTGTTTGATTAAATAATGCCTTGCGGTAGGCGGCATTGGCACTGGAACTTTTACATTGTACAAACGCTGTCCCTAATTGTACTGCTGCAGCGCCGTGTTTCAGCATGTCTTTGGCATGTTCACCATTCATGATGCCGCCTGCTGCAATTACGGGGAGGGTACAGTGTTTTGTAATGAGTTGCACCAGATCGATGGTTTTAATCGCAGCATCAACATGCTGATTGAAAATCCCGCGATGCCCACCAGCCTCAATGCCTTGCGCGATAATAATATCAATACCTGCTGCTTCAATTGCTTGGGCTTCAAGTAAATTGGTTGCGGACACCATGGTCATGATGCCAGCTTGTTTTAAAGCCTGAATCTGATGCGGGTGTGGGATACCAAAATGAAAACTGACTGCTTTGGGACGTGTTTCAAGCACCACATTGAGAAAGTCATCATTGTCTAAAAAGCTGGGATAAATACAGTTGAGCTGGGTTGGGACTTCTGCAGCAAATTTCTCAAATTGGGGACGAAGGTACTCAATCCATTGTTGGGCAGTTTCAGGATTGAGCTGTTCTGATTGATGACAAAAGAAGTTCACCTGAAAGGGGTGATCAGTCAGTTCTTGTGTCTTTAAGATTTGTGCTTTGGCTGCTTCAGGCGTATTGGCACCGAGGCCTAAAGAACCGAATGCACCTTGATTCGATACTTGAGCAGCAAGTTCAGGTGTAGAAACCCCAGCCATCGGCGCAAGTAAAATCGGATGTTTTATTTCTAATAATTCTAAAATTGACATGGTGGATGACTCACTGCATTTTTAATCACCTTAACGTAAAAACAAAAAGGCTTGCAAATAATAATCGCTATTTAATTATTGAATATAGACGCTATTTTCAGAATGACAGCATATTGGCCTAAATCGGGGTGACATTAAATAAGGAACCCACCCAGCTGGAAAATACCATTGCCAAGATGCCCCATAAGGTAATGCGCAGGCTGCCTTTAAGCATGGAGGTATGCGCAAAGTAACTCGATAATGCACCCAATAAAGCCAGTGAAATAATTCCTGTAATTAACACAGCCCGTGCGATCCATGTATCTGGACTAAGCAAGATTGCCAACATAGGTAAGGCTGCACCACAAGAGAAAGAGGCGGCAGAAGACAGCGCGGCCTGAACAGGATTGGCGGCAGTATTTTCATGAATGCCGATCTCATCTCGTGCATGTGCACCAAGTGCATCATGTGCAGTGAGTTGTTTGGCAACTTCATGAGCAAGTTCAGGATTTAAGCCACGTGAGATATAGATTTGGGTCAGTTCTGTTAATTCGGCATGCGGATTTTTTTCCAGTTCACGTGCTTCAAATCTCAGGTCCGATTTTTCAATATCTTCTTGAGACTTGACTGAGATATATTCACCTGCTGCCATAGACGTTGCGCCCGAGATTAGGCCAGCGATACAGGTAATCAATAAGGTGTGAGAACTTGCACCACTGGCTGCCATCCCCATAAGCAGGCTGGTAACAGAAATAATGCCATCATTGGCACCTAACACAGCCGCACGGAGCCAGCCTGAACGTTGTATCACATGTGGTTCTGCATGTTGTGAAAAAGACATAATTTTGCTCTTTTAAATCAATTTAATTTGTTCGCGTCTAGTTCTATAACAGTTCAATTGCTTGTAAAATTCTATTGTTGATTCATAAACTTAATCTATTATAAATTAACTTATTTTAACGATAGCATAACGATGATTTAGTTATAATATGTGAACAATTTAACATTTTAAATGCTAATTAAGCCTTCTTGCGATAGACCATATTGTGAATATTTTTAGTTGAGATTTGCGATGAACAATTCCAAAAATAAGCTGCTGAGTCATACACTATTACTTTTAGGTCTAATCGTACCTGTACAACAGGCGGTGAGTGCTGAGCCTGACTTTGTGAAAGAAGGGGATGCGGCATATAAACCCGGTAATCCGATTTATGATCGTTGGGATAAATTTTATAAAATTGAACAAAGCCAGCCAGAAGAAGCTGAAAAAATCCTGATTGAATTGGGGCAACTCACACCACAAGATATTAAAGTCTGGAAGAGCCTGACCTATTTACAAATTCGTTTGAACAAGCAAAATGAAGCGATCCAGAGTGTGCGTAAAGCAGAACAGCTTGCACCGCAGGATGAACAATTGAAATTGCAGGAAGCGTATTTACTCAACCAGCAAAAAAGAAATAAAGAAGCGTTGGTGATCTTTAAAGATTTATCAGCTTCATCTGATCCGGAAATGGCGAGCAAGGCACAACAAGCGGTTCAGAATCTCAGTGCTTCAGCCGTACCATCAACGTTTAAAGATATTTATTTTGCACCTTCTTATGAGTCGCGTTATGACGATTTCATTTTCCCATTGAAAATGCGATATGGTAAAAATCTGGATAATGGTCGGGCGCAGGTATATGGCTTTGTGAACCTGAACCGTGATACCAAATCGAAAGGTGGGGTACGTCCTGAGATTATCGACGAAAATGCAGTAACCGTCGGTGTTGGTGCAAATTATCAGCCTTGGCTATCGATTCCTGTTCGTGCCTATTTAGAAGTGGGTGGCAGCTATGATCTTATTGATCGTAATCGAGATAAGTTCCGTGAAAGTGTGGTCGGTGGTGTAACGGGATATCAGGAATGGTATGCCAATCCTGCGGTGGAACAACGTACCATCTGGAATGATTATTTCACTGATTTATACGGTAATGTCGCAAGCTATTCACGAGAAGACTATAACGTTATTGCGGATTTACGATTGCGCTCTGGTTTTAATGTCTATCGTGGTGAAGCGGGTACCGTACAAGCTTATGGCAAGCTACATACTTTGGCCGATTCAGAAGGTGAAAATTACAATAACTTATTTGAATATGGTGCGGGTGTTGCATGGCAGCCTTTTAACTATGTTCCAGTAAAGCTACGTGTTGAGCGTTTATATGGACGTTATTTCAAAGATGCTTTAGCTGATGGAACAGATACCTATAACAACACGCGCACTGAACTGGTATTCTATAAAAGCTTCTAATCGCGCTTATAAATATAGTCAGGTAGTTGAGCCGTATTTCAGTTTATACCATAAAGCCACGGCATAAACGGTAATACGGTTCATATAATGTGGGCCATCAAAAATATAAACTTTCTGTCCTTCATAGGCTTTAAGCTGCTCAATCACTTCCCATGGATAAGCTGAGCGGAACTGGCCTGCTTTTACTGGACGGAAAGCTTCTAAAACAATCACGACCTTATCTTTACCGAACTCTTTTTGAAGATCTTCCAGAATAATTTTTGCCTGCTGGGGAGAGCGGGTTCCTACACCGACGCCATCTTGAAAAAATACATGGGTATTGTGCGGTAACCAGCTTTTCAGCCAAGAATCCAGATGTTCAGGAGACTGCTCTGCACTATAAATACTGACCCAGACGGGTTGAGGTAAGGTCGTTAAAGCTTGTGCCAATACACCTACACCTAACCATGTCGGATCTGCTTCAACAGGAAAGTAATAACCTTTTAATGGAATTGATTTGGTTTTCTCAATGATCTGTTTCGAGTTTTCTGCCAGTTGCAGAACTTTTGAACGGGCAAGCTTTTCATCATATTCACCCGCCAGCCCCAAAATAATATGTTGAGACCACGGTTGCTGATTGAGCTGTTTTAAGTTGAGGGTTTTATCCCATTTTTCAAAACCCATGTCATGATCGAACCAAGCTTTGGATTGTACAGTGGACCACTGTGGGACAAAGGTTGAAACACCAAGTAAATTCCAGTTACCTGAAGGCGGGGTGGTGGCTAAATCGGGTTGCCAAAAAATTCCTTCAATCTGGGGAGGTTGCACGTCTGCCTGAAAGAAGTGCATGCAACCCCCTAAACTGAATAAGGCTGATAATGTAATAATTTTTAAAAGTATAAATTTAATCTGCCTTATTTTTAGCATTCGGTCGTTTACGCCAGTACCAGAGCAAAATTGCAAGAATCATGATAGCAGAGATTATAACAACCAAGATAAAGAATGATGACTGCTGGACTAAAGGTGCTTTCTGATTACCCACAATAATTTTTTGTAAAATAAACACTTGCCCATTTTCTGCCACCAAAATTTTGCTGGCATTATTTGGAATATTTGTCTGGATTTTATCCCAAAGCTTGGTGAAGTTCTGCGCGCCCGCAATCGAGTCTGTGATGACATTGAAACGTTGGTCATGGAAACTTACCAGAAAACCCCGTGCAGTTGCTGGAGCATAAAGAATATCTTTATGCATCAATACCTGTTGACGATATATATTTGGGTTGACTTGCACATTTAAAAGTTCAGGTTTAGCTGGATCAAACTTGACCAGATTCAAAGGAATCGGATCATTGGTCATCAGCATTTTTTTAGCCACCTGACTCATGGTCATGGCAATTTCCAGACTGCCCGGATTTTCATCAATCGCAATGGTTGGGTGTGTGGCAAAACTCATGGAAAGTGAAGCAACCCCATTTTTGAGCTTGTGCGGCAGTTTCACGGTCGATTTTTGCGTATCAATCCAGAGTGAACCTTTGGCAGTTGGCAGACATTGTGAGTTTACAATGACCGAGTTTTCCAGCTTGAGGCTAAAGTTGGTGTTATTGGAAATGGTTTTAGCGAAATAGTTAAATTGTCGGTTCACTGGATCAGAATCTAGCTCTGCCGTTTTTAAGCTACCCGCCAAGCCACCATCAATCCATGTAGTAATGTTTGAGCCTTCGAGTAATCCACTTTGGACACGTAAGGCAATTTGTCCTTGTAGAATATCGGTCGGTTGCCAGACCGCAGGGAAGTTTAAGAATAGATTCTTTTCAGCCTGATTTAAACGGAAATCACTGATACCTAAGTCAGCAAGGGTTTTGATTTGCTTGATCTGTGCCCAAGCAGGCGCAGCCAGTTTATTGGGCAGATAGGTGGATGAGGTATCGAGCTGTTGTAAATAATTTGGATTTAATAAACCGTTAATAGCGGAAACCAGCTTTTCCGGATTGTCATATTGAATACGTAAAGTCGGAACCTCATTCTCAGCACTGATTTGAACTAAAGTACCGTTGGGTAAAGGCGTTGCAGATTTTGCAATTTCAATAAAAAAGTTGGCTGGCTGATTCTCTGGTGCATTTTGTTCATACCACTGGATCGGGGTGACTGAGCCCCATGCACTGATTAAACGCCCCAGCATAGAGGCTTCATTGATATTGGCTCGATTGTATTTTAAGACCCCGACGAATGGTGTAGGGCGTACCACTTGTGGGTTAAACAAGGCATCAGGTAAATCTTTTAAACGATAAATTGGCCGATGACGCATGTAATCAATTTTTGAATTACTAAGATAAGTCACCTGATCCACATCTTCACTACAGAAGGTGGTGCGATCAGCCGCAGGTGATGTGGTTGGCGAGTATTGTTGCAAGATGAAATCTAAGCGGTGAAAACCACTCGTGGTCGCTGGTATATTAAAGTTCAGCGTTCCATCACCATTCAAAGTGGTGTTATAAATCAGTTTGTCATCAAATTTCACCAGTAAAGTGGTGAAATGTTCAGTCGAATATTCACTGCTAAACTGAATGTTTTGCCATTCTGAGCCTTTGCCTACATAAAAGAAATGCGGTTCAATTGTGTATTTGTTGGAGGTATTGATATTATCAAATGTCCAGGTATTCAGTGTGTCAGCAGAGCCCAACACGGGCAAGGAAAGCGCTGCACTTGCGACCAGTATTTTAAAAATCTGATGATGTAATGGATTCTTTTTCATTTATTTTTTCTCCTTGCTGCGCTCAGTTTTGTACCACTGCAATGAATTTCCCTGTATCTTATTTTTCAGCATGTCGTAGGCAGCTTTAAACACGATAAATAGAAAGACCTGTGAATAGGTGACATAAGATAAAACCGAGAAGAAATATAGTTGAGGTTTGGCTCTTTCTAGGGATAAGGTAAACCACATTTGTGCGACGTATAGACAGAACGATAAGCCCCAAAGTAAGGTAAATGGGCCAGGAACAGTGATCCCGGCAATACCCAGTAAACCAAGGGTTAAAGTAATGTGACTCCAGATCAGTGCGGGCACAAACAGGACATAACACATAATATTGTTAAAAATTTCGATCCCGATCGGGAACGGTTTTCTTAACGCAATCGGTAAATATTTACTGGTGACGTAGAAATTTCCTTGTGTCCAACGGGAACGTTGCTTAACAAAGACACTTAAGGATGGTGGATCTTGTTGCCAGCCGACGGCATAAGGCACCCATTTAATGCGGCGTTGACCTAGAAAAATTCGGAAACTCATCTCGGTATCATCGACCAGAGATTTTTCGTCAAAACCACCCAGTGTTTCCAGCGCATCACGCCAGATCACATAATTGGTTCCCATCAGGGTAGAAAGCTCGAAACGCTGCCAGCGTCCACCTTGGAAAATCCATTGAAAGAAAATAAATTCAATCGCAATGAAACGGGTCAGAATACTGTCACGCCAGTTACGCGTGCGTACTTTACCGTTGACGGCAACCAGTTTTTTATCTGCCAGTAATGTTTGCGCCAATAAACGCACACAGTCGGGTTCGGGCGTACTGTCTGCATCATAGACCACAATTAATTCACCTTTGGCATGTGGTAAACCATTATTCAGTGTGCGCGATTTTCCTTTTCCGCCCATTCCTTTGGGTACATTGACGATTTTTATACAAGGGTAAATCTCTGCCATGCGTTCCGCAATTTCTAAAGTATTGTCTTTGGAACCGTCATTAATCAGTAAAACTTCATAAGCATGGGCTGGATAATCCTGTTGCGCAATGGCATGTAAGGTATCTTCAATGACCACACCTTCGTTATAGGCTGGAATTAAGACACTTAATACAGGCCAGTGTTCTGGAACTGGCATATTTTCCAGTTCTTTGGCTGCATTTTTCGAATATTTCCAAGCTTGATAACTGAGCCATGCCCAAAAGGCTTGAGGGATCCAGATGCCCAGAAAACCGAACAGGAAAAGAATATCAATTGCGGGCATTTATTCTTCTCCTGCGAATGATGGAAATGATCAAAATCAGGAGCAATCCGCCGCCAAGTAATAATGAGATCCAGGAAATAGAGCTACCAAAGGTACTGAGCAAACTTGGATACTGTGCTGAGTAGACATAGTCTAGTGGAATCACGACTGTACTCAATGCAATCAGTAAATAACCAAAAATATTGGTTTCTACACCGTCTGCTGTACTAGTGTATTGAATATTATTGATGTCCCATGAAATGCCCAGATGTGGATATTCAATATTATTGACAGGCATATCTGCTGGAGGGTTAATCACCACCTGATAACCCGATGCTTGTGATGGATCTTTAATGGCCTGATAAAAATAATGTTGATGATGTTGAATTTTACGCGCAGGGATACGTAGCTCGTTCGGGCTATCGGACTGGATGATATAGCTGCCCGCAGGTTGTGAAATCAGATTTTCATCCCAGCCAGTTTCAATCAGGGCGGCGAGGGGTCTTAATCCCAATGCTGTTGAAAAGGTGGCTTTGGCAGCAAAATATTTCGAATGTTGCATTTGGTAAAAGGCAACAGGAATTGCACCTTCATCCACCGCTTTTTTGATTTTATAATATTTGATGGCGCTAAAATATTCATTGGGCAGGATAACGCCAGGTTTTATTCCCTTATCAATGAGGCGTTTAAAACTTTCAGATTCAAGCTGATCTGAGGTGAACACGGGCCACCATGTTGAAGGTTGCGGGAATAGTGCTGCTATATTTCTGGGTAATTCGGTCTGAGAGGCGACCTGATTTTGCGCAGGCTGGATCGAACAGTGATAATACTGCTGATAGAATTCTCGTATGGTGGTATCTGGAAAATTTGCAGTGCTCACCAGCAAACCACAAATATTAAGCAATACTGACATTAAGGCACCTCTTGATCTTGAGGGCTCAAATATTCAGTATGTTGTTCAATTTTGAGCTTTAATACAGTGAGTTCCTGAAGCTGCTGAATAAATACAGGATAGATCTGATTTTCTTCAATCACAGGTTCATGAATGACGATACTCTTAATCTGGCTCAGCTCTTCATTAATAAAATGGTAAATGACGCTATCTCTTTCGGTCGAGAGAATCGCCATAATTTTATTCTGAGTTTCTTTCCAGATATCTTCACCAAGCATTTCCCGAATCAGTACGGTATTGTCGATCTGGGTGGTAATAATCTTGTAATGATCTTTTTGCGTGAGTTTAAGCAGCTTCTTTAACTCGCCCTGAAAGTGTTTTAACGCAGTTAGCGGCAAAATATCATGTTGATAATTACGATCATAACTTTGAATTGCGCGAAAGGTTTTCAGTGCATTCTGGATATTGTGACGAATGGCGCTTAAAAAAATCGGAGTGATGGGCAGTACAAACAATAACAACAGCTGACGCTCGACATAAGTTTGATTGGCTAAGTCGAGCAGGAAGTAAACTGCAACCCCAATGAAGGTGATTAACCCAAGTATGATGGCCAGACCGACATTTAAAAATGCGCCCGCGATTAAAAGGATGAGAAGGAAAACCCAACTGCCACGATAACTTGCTGGTAACCACTCATACGCGACGATGCCCATAAAAACATGGGCTGAGATAATCCATAAGACGAGTGCTGAAGCCGGATTTTTCTGCATAATTTTTTAGTTTTAATAAATGTCTTTTGTGATGAAGGTAACATTATTTTACGGTTTTGACGATAAACTTTCTGTTATGGATTGTGTAAAATAATCTTATAAACAGTAACATACAGTATAGTCTGTCTAACTGTTTATTGAAAAGCTTTGTATTTTAAATAAATTTTATTTTATGTAACTAAGATAAATGGGCTTTAAACGCTTCAATTGCACGGGTACGACTGAGCTTTAAATCGACCATTGGATGCGGATAATCTAGTGTTAAAGAATGGTTTTTTGCATAAGGTTCATGAATTACTTTTTTATCAATTTGGGCCAGCTCAGGCATCCATTTTCGAATATATTCCCCCTCAGGATCAAACTTTTGTGATTGGCTAATCGGATTAAATATCCGGAAATAAGGTACGGAATCTGTGCCTGTCGAGGCACACCATTGCCATCCGCCATTGTTGGCTGCAAGATCGCCATCAATCAGATGCTGCATAAACCATTGCTCACCTTTACGCCAGTCAATCAGCAGGTTTTTGCTCAGGAACATGGCGCAGATCATTCTTACTCGATTATGCATCCAGCCTGTTGCCAACATTTGTCGCATGCCTGCATCAATGATCGGAATGCCTGTCTGACCCTGCTGCCATTTTTCTAAAGCGACTGGGTCATCACGCCAAGGAATATTCTGAGTCGATTGCTTAAAGGGTAAATGCCGTGAGACACGGGGAAAATCAAACAGAATATGTTGGTAAAATTCCCGCCACAACAATTCATCTAACCAGCTTTGTTGTCCATCGGATTGAATTTCAAAATGGCCCTGCTGTTGTCTGAATAGCGCTTGAAGACATTGGCGAATCGAAATGATCCCGATATTTAAGTAGGCTGAAAGCTGACTGGTGCCAGAGCGTGCAGGGAAGTCCCGTCCAGTGGTGTATTCATTGAGCTGTTCCTCAACAAACTGGTCAAGTTGCTTCAAGGCATAGGCTTCGCCGATCTGCCATTCAAGATCCTGTGTATGTTTGATCTGTTGTTTATATTTAAGTTGCAGTGTCTCGAGATCGGTTTGTGAGCTCGACTTTAAATCCGTTATCACTTGTTGGGGAGCAGGTGTTGGATAACATTGCGGTAGTGCAGGTTGTAAACGCTGATAACAGGTCTTTTTAAACGCGCCAAAAACCTGATAGGGCAAATTGGACTGGTTACGGATCGAGCCGACAGGAAATAAGGTGCGATCATGAAAAAGCACCAGTTCCTTTCCTTGCTGATTTAAAAGTTTTTGTACAGCTTGATCGCGTTTTAATTCATTTACCCCCAGTTCAATATTGGCATATACATCTTGAATCGGCAGTTGCTGCATTAAGGTTGCGAAATACTCTGGTACATCTTTCCAGACCGGAATCGTGTGTATCAGCAAGGGAATATTCAGACTTGCAAGTTCGTCTTTTAAGCTTTGCAATTGTCTGAGATAGAATTCAGTTTTAATCGGCGCATCATCGTGTAATTGCCACTGCTCAGGAGATAAAATGACTACGGCAATCGTGGGGCCAGCCTGAGTCGCATGCCAGAGCGCAGCATGATCCTGAATTCTCAAATCTTGGCGAAACCAAATCAGTTGATAAGCAGTCGACATAATTCTGTTTATTTTAAAGAAATTGACATGACCATAAGCGATTTTTTTATTTTATAAAAGTAGCGGCAATAAAAAAGCAAAGCCGAAGCTTTGCTTTTTCCATCTAATTCAAAAATGAATTAGTGGTGGTGACCACCTGCACCGTGAACGTGACCGTGATCTAATTCTTCTTGAGAAGCATCACGGATTTCAACGATTTCTACTTCGAAAGTAAGGTCTTGACCAGCAAGCGGGAAGTTCGCATCAACGATGATGTTGTCGCCTTCAATCGCTTTAACAGTTACGATTTGTACGCCGTCATCAGTTTGAGCTTGGAATTGCATACCAGGCTGGATGTTGTCCACACCTTGGAACATTTGAGCTGGAACTTCTTGAACAAGTTCAGGGTTGTATTCGCCATAACCTTCAGCAGCTGGAACGTTTACAGTGAATTTTTCGCCAACAGTTTTACCTGTAAGTGCATTTTCTAAACCAGGAATGATGTTGCCCGCGCCGTGCAAATATGCAAGTGGTTCACCTTGAGATTGATCAAGTGTTTCACCCTCAGCGTTTGTTAAAGTGTAGTGGAATGAAACCACGTGGTTATTTGCAATAGCAGTCATGTTTTGAATCCATGTCATCAATAGTTTTAGCTGTATATCATAAAGTGAAAAACAGTTTTTGTTGACTATTTTCCACTTTTTGAAACGATTTAGTTAAATATTGAGACGAAATATCAAATTTCAACTCAATAAAGTTTAATTTTTGGACGGACACGACGCGTCAGGAAATCTTTCATGGTGAGCATGCCTGCTTGGGTGTAACCATGAATATTGGCCTGATGCATTCGATAAAGTGAAACATACATGGTTTTGGCAATGAAGCCTTGTACGCTAACATCGCCTAACAATTCTCCTACGGCCTGATTACGACTCAGTGAAACCAGTGAACCTTTGTCATTAAATGTGAACATCGGTTGTGGAGAACCTGATAAACGTGCTGCCATCGCATCGACAAGGAAGGTGGCTTGCTGACTCGCCACTTGTGCACGAGGACCTAACGGTGGCTGGCGTGCATCTAACTGACAATTTGCACAATCACCAAAAGCAAAAACATTCGGATCAGAATAGGTTTGCAGGGTCGCGTACACCATCAGGCGATTGATTTTATCCCGTTTAAAATCAGTGAATGACTCTAAAACTTTCGGCGCTTTAACACCTGCCGCCCACACCGTAATATCTGAGTGAATGACATTTCCATTACTGAAATAGACATTGGTTTCATCGACTTTCTGGACTTTATGCTGAGTCAGAATCTCAATCCCCATTTTCTTAAGCTGCTTGGCGCTATGCGCTGCTGTTTTTTCATTTAGGGCAGGTAAGATGCGGTCAGAGGCTTCAATGAGAGTGATTTTGACTTGCTTCGGATTAATTTTCTTTAATCCATAGCGATAGAAGTTCTTGGTGGTTTCTATCAACTCTGCTGCCAGTTCAACACCTGTTGCACCAGCCCCGACGATGCCAATATTCAAAGCTCGCTCATTTGACTGATTTTGTGCCTCGATATAGAGGTGAAATAAATCCTGCTGGAAAATATCAGCTTGTTGACGGCTATCCAGAAAATGACAGTGTTCACGCACGCCTTCTGTACCAAAGTCATTTGAAACAGAACCCACGGCCAGTACTAGAGTGTCGTAGCTGAGTGTTTGAGTTTGTGGGGTGTGTTCTTTAGAAAGCTGCGGGGGAGAAAGGTTAATTTGTTTTTGATCTTTATTCACATCAACAAGTGTGCCGAGCACGAACTCAAAATGATGTTTTTCTGCATGGGCAAAATAATTGGTTTGTTCTTCGTGAGGATTCAGCGAGCCAGCTGCGATTTCGTGGAGGAGAGGTTTCCATATGTGTGTGAGATTTTGATCGACTAGGGTTATTCGGGCTTTCTCTCGTCTGCCAAAACGTTCACCTAGCTGTGTCGCAAGTTCCAAACCACCTGCGCCACCGCCCACAATCACGATATGATGTAAGGTTTTGCTCATGATTAACCTAATTATTTTTGTGAAAGGATGGCTGGATTATGCCATCCTTTTTTCAATAATGTATGTTTAATCTTGATAAAAATAGTGGGTTTTTTATCCTTGATTTAAAGGATAAAGTTTGGCAGTTTTGCTATCGCTGGTCGAAAAGAATGAAAACAGATTTGAGAACCAGATCACAATTTTCTGGAAAATATTGGCTTCTTCAATCTGTACATCATTTTCAATCTGTAAGCTGCGAATCAACTGGTTATTTTGATAAATCGAAACTGTTGCCAGATTCATTGCCTGAGTCAAAGGCGCAGTCAAATGCTGTTCATTCAGTTCAATATTGATGCGAGTATTGGTGGTTTGAAGCGGCTCAACAGTCGTAACTTGCTGGTTCGCATCAATCAGATGAATACGTTGGGTGAGTAGATCAAAGCTATTCAAATCAATCGGAGCAGACTGACCATATAACGATGTAGTCACGATTGTCGGTTGCTGAGTTTCGACTTTAAACATTTTCAAGGTTGATTTAATCACAGGCAATTCTGCAATCAGTCTCTGCTTTGGAATCACTTCTTCATCACGGGTATAGGTGTAGGCCAGATTCATCAGTTTATGTGCAACTTCTGCACGTTTTACTGCACTTGGTGTTCCCAATACCACCACAATCAGACGACGTTTTTCGACATGTGGATTGAATGTTGGACGTTCAGCTGTCAGGGCAAGGTTATAGCCCGCCGCCTTGGTATAACCTGTTTTCAGACCGTCGGATGTCGGATCCATTTTCAAGGCAAGGTTAGTGGCATGGTGAAAACGCTGGTTGTAGCTAAAGCTTGGCATTTTTGAATAATACAAATATTCAGGCGTTTCTTTCACAATGGCTTTGGCTAATAGGCTCAAGTCTGCGGCAGTTGAGTAATGATCGGTCATGGTGATTCCAGCTGGATTGCTGAAATGCGTATCCTTCATTCCCAATGCCTGTGCTTCCTGATTCATCCGCGCGACGAATTGTGGCACGCTGCCAGAAATTTTTTCAGCAAGCGTCACAGCAGCATCATTGGCAGACATCACGATCAGACCTGCTAAAAGCTGATCAACAGAAATCTGTTCACCTGCTTTTAAATACATTTGTGATTCATCCCACATCACAGTGCTGACCACAGGCGTTGCAGTCAGGACTTCTTCTTTACGTAATTTACCTGCTTCAATATCTTTTAAAGCGATATAAGCCACCATCATTTTAGTGAGTGAAGCTGGGGCGCGCTGAACATGGCTGTTATGTTCAGCAATGATTTGTCCAGACTGGGCATCGATGATTGACCATGCTTCAGCTTCAACTGTTTCAGGGGCAATGTTAAGTAAGTTTGCATGTGCGAGATTTGCACAAACGAGACTAAACAACGTAAAGAGAGAGAGGAGAAATTTCACGTGCATACCTTGTATTGCCGATCCAGTGGCCTTAAATGTGAGAGGAGAATGCTATGACTTTTTTGTTGAAGAATCCAGCAACTTTTGCTGACAATTACGACATCTGCGCATGACTTTGTAAAAAAATGCTAAGCTGTGTGAAACCGTTCCTATTTTCATGATTAGAAATTATGTTGCACTATCAAATTGAGTTCGACGATTATCGCCAGCACCTGATTCATGTCACCTTACGTTTTCTAGCCAATCCCAATCAAGAGTTGTGGTTACCAACCTGGATTCCTGGAAGCTATCTGATTCGGGAATTTTCCAAGCATATTGAGTCGGTGAAAGCCTCTGATGAAGCAGGGCGTTTACTGAATATTAAAAAAACCGAGAAGAATCGCTGGCGTTTATTCAATACCGATCATGAACTGATTACTGTTGAATATGACGTTTATGCCTATGATTTATCGGTGCGTGGTGCCTATGTCGATCAGACCCGTTTCTATGTTAATCCCGCATGTATCTGTTTGGGCTTGCAAGATCAGGAACAGGCACCTTGTGAAGTTGAAATTTTCCTGCCAGATGAATTAAAACATTTCCAGATCGCAACAGGTCTGGCTACTAAAAGTCTGGTTAAAGGACGCTTTACTCTAAAAGCAGACAACTATGATCAATTGATTGATAGTCCGTTTGAACTGGCAGAGCAGAGTCGTTTCAGCTTTGATGCGAACGGGATTCCTCATGAGTTTGTGATTTCGGGCAAACACACGACCAATATGAGCCGTTTAGAAGCGGATATTAAAAAGATCTGTCAGACTGAAATTGATATGTTCGGTTCTGCGCCATTCCAGAACTATACCTTTATGACCATGGCGACTGGAAATAGTTATGGTGGTCTGGAACATTGTAATAGCACCAGCCTGATTACACCGCGCGACGATTTACCAAAAGCAGATGAAGCCGAAGAACCTTCTAAAGATTATCAACGTTTCTTGGGTTTATGTAGCCATGAGTATTTCCATTCATGGTTAGTTAAATTTATTCGCCCTGAAAACTTTGCCAATTATGATTTACATAAAGAGGGATATACCAGCTTATTATGGATCTTTGAGGGTTTTACCTCTTATTATGATGACCTGATTTTATTGCGTAGCGGTGTGATTTCACAGAAGTCTTATCTAGATCTCTTAAAAGCACAGCTTGATCGTTATTTGCAGAATCCGGGCCGTTTGATTCAATCGGTTTCAGAGTCGAGTTTTGATGCTTGGATCAAGTTCTACCGTCAGGATGAAAACTCAAATAATGCAGGCACCAGTTACTATAACAAAGGCAGTTTAGTGGCACTTTGTTTAGATTTAGGCTTGCGTTTACGTGGTTCAAATCTTGATGCCTTAATGCGTCGTTTATATGAAAATACCCAACAGGGTATTCAGGTTAATGAACGAACCATTTTTGAATTATGTAATGAGCTGACAGGTGATAACTGGATTGAGCAAATCAACCACTTGATCAACACCACCGATGAATTGCCACTCGATCAATTGTTCCCAGAGTTTGGATTGAGTTATACGCTTAAAAATGACAAGGCTTTGGCTTTTGGCTTGAAAGTGGTAGATAAAGCAGAAGGTGTGGTGGTACAACAAGTACGTCGTGACAGCGCAGCCGCTCAAGTAGGTTTGTCTGCAAATGATGTGATCCTTGCGATTAATGGTGTGAAGGCTTCCGAGAAGCTTTTAGCCAAGTATGCAAAACAACAAGGCACATTTACGGTTTATGCATTCCGTCGTGATGAGCTTTTACAATTTGAACTTCAAGCGGGTGAAAGTGAATTGACTACGGTTGAATTAAAAGTTGAAGACCAGCAAAAAGTTGATCGCTGGTTGAAAGGTTAAGACTTGATAAAAAGGACGCGGCAAGCGTCCTTTTTATTAGTTGCCACGATAAGTGGAATAACCATAAGGACTGAGCAGTAATGGAATATGATAGTGCGGTAAAGTGCCGTCAACTTCAAAAATAACTGGAATTTCAGGAAAAAAACTACTTTGCTTTTGCGCTTTATACCAGTCACCTGTTTTAAACGTCACTTTATAAACACCCGACTTTAGTTGTTGTTGCGTCGGATAAAGGGCTGTAATTCGTCCATTCTGATCAGTTTTGGCCTGATTGATTTTCACCCATTGATTTTTTTGTTGTGCTTCGAGCACAACGGTGACATCAGTAGCAGGTAGACCATTTTGCTGATTGAGAACATGTACACTTAATGGGTTTGTCGCTGCGAATAAACTGCTTGAAGCCGATAGTGCTGCGATGGCGAATAGATTTTTATACATCACAATATTCCACCTTTCTTGATTAATATTTTCGTATGTATCGCCATCAGTTGTTGTGAGGGCAATACATGGGATACGAGCGCAAAAAAAGGCACTGCTGATCAGTGCCTTTCAAATTTAGAATGAGTATCTTGCACCGAGATAGAACTCACTTGAATAAAGATGTGCTTTCATCTGCTCATCTTGCAAGTTACGTGCATTGGTGAAGTTATTTAAACCGCTATCGGCTTTACCCAAGTCGACATAACGGTAGCCCAAATCAAGGTTTAGGTTATCAATTGCTTTATAACTCGCACCCGCACCTACGCTATACACCAGTTGGGTTTCGGTATTTGAAAGATATTGGCGAGAGGCGTTACCTTGCCAGCCTGAAGATTCTGTACGTGCAACACCTAATCCCAGATTGCCGTATACAGCGACATTTTGCATGACTTCAAAATCACGATAAGCATTCAGCATCAGGCGCTGCGTCTCGACTTTATGATGGTTGAGACTGGTTGGAAAGTTGGTTGAACCGCTGGTAAATTCTGCATCATTTTTAAAGGTATATTCTCCTTCGGTACGCCAGCCATTGCCAAAGTCATAACCGAACCCTAGTGATGCATTGGTTAGATCTTTTTGATCGTCACCTGCGATAAATTTGCCAATCCCTGGGCGTAAGCTGGTTTCCATATTGTCAGCTTTGAGTTGGGCTGCTGCGACTTTTGCTGAGAGATAATAGCCAGAAAGAGCAGCATCTTGAGCATAGCTTAATGAGCCAGTCACAAGTAAAACAGAGCCAATAGCGAAGCGGGTAAATCCTTTGTCCATATGCAATTTTCCAAAATTCGTGAAGGAGTGTTTGGTGATAAAAATCTTTATTTCCTCTGGACATGGTAGGAAGAAATGCATCTGCTCATGATGACAATTGAATTACCGATTTGTAATCTTTGCGCTGAATAAAAAAGGTTAAGATGTGGGATGCATATTTTAATTGTCGAAGATGAATCCAAAATTGCGCAGTTTTTGGCAAAAGGATTAAATGAATCAGGCTATACCAGTGCGATCGCAAAAGATGGCATGGAGGCTTTGTCGCGGTTGCAAGATGAAGCTTTTGATTTATTAATTCTGGATGTAATGTTGCCGAAACTGGATGGCTGGCAAGTGTTGCAGACGCTCCGTACATTTTCAAAAATTCCTGTGCTCATGCTCACGGCTAAAGATCAGGTCATGGATCGGGTGAAAGGTCTGGAATTGGGAGCAGATGACTATCTGGTTAAGCCATTTTCATATATCGAATTATTGGCACGCATTAAAAGTTTATTACGCCGTGTGCCCAAGATTGAACAAGAAATTTATAGCATTGCCAATCTCAGCCTGAATCGTTTAAGTCGGGAAGTCCATCGTGCAGAGATTAAAATTGATTTAACAGCCAAAGAGTTTGTGCTGTTGCAATTGTTGATACAGCATCGTGGTGAGGTGTTAACCCGCACACAAATTGCCTCTATGGTCTGGAATATTAATTTTGATACCGACACCAATGTGGTCGATGTCGCGATACGTCGTCTACGCGCAAAGATTGATGACCACTTTTCTCCCAAGCTGATTTATACAGTTCGGGGGATGGGCTATAAATTTGATTTAAAAGAAGACCATGCTGATGAATAGATTGTCTCTGGCTTCGCGTCTGAGAATCGCGTTTAGCCTGATTTCATGTGTGGTTTTTATCAGTATTGGGACATTGTCTTATCAAAGTTTTCGTGAAATGGTTTATATCCAGCAAGACAAAGCACTTGCCGCACGGATTAAGCGTATGGAAGTGTTTTTGACAGATGCTTATACCGTTCAGATCTTGGGCAAATATCCTAAACTTTATGAAAATATGGTTGGGCATGAGGACAGTATTTTTATTGTCAAAGAGGCAGGTAAAGACCTGATTCGAATCAATCCGTTAAACATCAAAATCCCGAGCTTAAATTATTCCAGTAAAATCCAGTTTACGAATAATAGCCCTGAACAGCCAACGACACGGCTTGCATTTCAATTGGTACAACATGGCGATCAGCATTATCAATTGATTGCAGGTCAACAATGGTATGCAGCAAATCAAACCCTGAAGCAATATTTTTGGAAAATCGCCTTTTATACTGGGTTGGGCATTCTATTATCGAGTTTATTGGGTTTTATGGTCGGGCATTATATGTTCCGTTCGATGCGGGCATTGATTGCAGAAACCAGTAAAATCAACGTGCAAAAACTTAATCAGCGTATTCAGATCAAGACCACAAATACCGAGGTACAACAACTCAGTCATGCCATGAATGAGATGCTGGATAAAATTCAGCAGGATTATCAAAAGTTGGCGCAGTTTTCTGAAGATATTGCGCATGAATTGAGAACGCCACTCAATAATTTGATGGGCCAAACACAGATTTTGCTGTCTCAACCGCGTCAGATTGAGGAACTGGAAAATCTCCTGTATTCGCACTTGGAAGAATACGAGCGATTGACCAAAATGATTGAGAGCATGCTATTTATTGCACGTTCTGAATATACGGAAGCAGGGCTTGAGAAAAGCAGCGTAGATATCCTGCAATTGATTCGGGATGTGACGGATTATTTTGATTATCTGATCGAAGAACGGCAGATGAGCTTGATGCTTCAACTTCCTGATGAAATGAATTTGAGAGTGAATGAAGCCCTTATCCAGCGTGCGATTGCGAATTTAATCAGTAACGCGGTTGTCTATGGTGTAGAAAAGGGGCGGATTACTTTAGAGGCAAAACGGGAACAGACTGATTGTGTCATTCGTATTGTGACGCATGACATCTGGATCGAAGAAAAACATTTACCTTATCTCTTTGACCGTTTTTATCAAATTGATGAGAGTCGACATAAGAGAGCACAAACAGGTGGGCTGGGACTCGCGATTGTTCAATCCATCATGCAGTTGCATGGTGGTTGTGCTGAAGTTGAAAATCAGACAGCAGGTGTGGCATTTACGTTAAGACTACCACTAAAGAATTAACCTAAGTTTCATAAAATTCTGACAAAATAAGGCACATTTGTAGGTAAACACCTATTTGTTTGCTAAATGATCAGTTTACTGGGCATTTTCAGCTCGCTAACGCTTTGGTAGTTGAAAAGGCAACATTTGGCCCAAATTATATGAACTAACAGTATCTATTATATAAAATTGTAGTATTTTTTAGCGAAATGTCGTTATCACGGGATAGGGCGTTGACTAGTATGCTATGAAGACTGATACTCTCAAGTTTGTTTTAAGCAAATCGGTTCTAGGAGCTGGGCCACAAGCGCAGTTTTCCATAACTCAATCCAACACAAGGGGCTATATATGGCTGGTGGAAAGTCAAAAATCATTTATACACTGACTGATGAGGCGCCGTTATTGGCGACCTATTCATTGCTACCGATCATTGAGACCTTTACCAAGCCTGCTGGCATCGAGATTGTGAAAAGTGATATCTCAGTTGCAGCACGTGTACTTGCAGAATTTTCAGATTACCTTAAAGATGAACAAAAGGTAAACAACAACCTTGCGGAGTTAGGTCGTCTTACGCAAGACCCAGATACAAATATCATTAAACTTCCAAACATCAGTGCTTCTGTTGCTCAGTTAACCGCATGTATCAAAGAGCTCCAGTCGAAGGGCTATGCGATTCCTGATTATCCAGAAAATCCAGCAACTGAAGAAGAGAAAGAACTTAAGGCGCGTTATGGTAAATGCCTTGGTTCAGCAGTAAACCCAGTATTGCGTGAAGGTAACTCTGACCGCCGTGCACCAGCTGCTGTTAAAAACTATGCGAAAAAACACCCGCACTCAATGAGCGAGTGGAAACAATGGTCACAAACTCACGTTTCTCACATGGATGAAGGCGACTTCTACCACGGTGAAAAATCAATGACTTTAGACCGTGCGCGTAATGTGAAAATGGAGCTCATCACCAAGTCTGGTGAAACGATTGTGCTTAAGCCAAAAGTTGCACTTCAGGATGGTGAAATCATCGATTCAATGTTCATGAGCAAGAAAGCGCTTTGCGATTTCTATGAGAAAGAACTTGAAGATTGTCGTGAAGCGGGCATCCTGTTCTCGTTACACGTAAAAGCAACCATGATGAAAGTATCACACCCGATCGTATTCGGTCATTGTGTGAAAATTTACTACAAAGATGCTTTCGAAAAACACGGCAAATTATTTGACGAGTTAGGCATCAACGTAAATAACGGTATGGCGGGTCTTTACGAGAAGATCGAAACTTTACCAACTTCACTTCGTGAAGAAATTATCGAAGATTTACATGCTTGCCAAGAACACCGTCCTGCACTTGCAATGGTTGATTCTGCGAAAGGCATCACGAACTTCCATTCACCAAATGACGTGATTGTAGATGCTTCTATGCCTGCAATGATCCGTGGTGGCGGTAAAATGTGGGGTGCTGACGGCAAACCTTACGATTGTAAAGCAGTTATGCCTGAATCAACTTTCGCGCGTATTTATCAGGAAATGATCAATTTCTGTAAGTGGAATGGTAATTTCGACCCACGTACGATGGGTACTGTACCTAACGTTGGTTTGATGGCGCAGAAAGCAGAAGAATACGGTTCACACGACAAGACTTTCGAAATTTCAGAAGCAGGCGTTGCCAACATCACAGATCTAGACACTGGCGAAGTGTTGATGAGCCAAAATGTGGAAGAAGGCGACATCTGGCGTATGTGTCAGGTGAAAGATGCACCAATTCGTGACTGGGTGAAACTTGCAGTAACACGTGCACGTAACTCTGGTATGCCAGCAATCTTCTGGTTAGACCCATACCGTCCACACGAAAATGAATTGATCAAGAAAGTTGAAAAATACTTGAAAGATCATGACACAGCAGGTCTTGATATCCAGATCATGTCACAAGTACGTGCAATGCGTTATACGCTTGAGCGTGTAGCACGTGGTTTAGATACCATTTCTGTGACTGGTAATATTTTACGTGATTACTTAACTGACTTGTTCCCGATCATGGAATTGGGTACTTCAGCTAAAATGTTGTCAATCGTGCCGTTAATGGCGGGTGGCGGCATGTATGAAACAGGTGCAGGTGGTTCAGCGCCGAAACATGTTCAGCAGTTGGTAGAAGAAAACCACTTGCGTTGGGATTCTCTTGGTGAGTTCCTTGCGTTAGCTGTTTCTTTAGAAGAGCTTGGTCTTAAAGAAGACAATAACCGTGCGAAATTGCTTGCGAAGACACTTGATCAGGCAACAGGTAAACTTCTTGATAACGACAAGTCTCCATCACGTCGTACAGGTGAGCTTGATAACCGCGGTAGTCACTACTACTTGGCATTGTACTGGGCTCAAGCATTGGCTGCTCAAGACGAAGATGCTGAGTTAAAAGCGAAGTTTGCGCCTCTTGCAAAAGCACTTGCTGAAAATGAAGAGAAGATCGTTGCTGAGCTTGCTCAAGTACAAGGTCAATCTGCTGATATCGGTGGTTACTATGCAATTGATCCTGCAAAAGTAAACGCAGTGATGCGTCCAAGTGCTACGCTTAATGCAACACTTGAAACAGCTTAAGTTTAAATATTACTGACAGTTTTGTTGGTAATTTAAAAAGCCGATGCGAAAGCATCGGCTTTTTTGTGTATGAGGACTCAGATGATTCTCATAAAAAAGCCCATTCCGTGGGCTTTAAAATAATCTCTAAAGATTAACGACCATTACGGCTACGACCGCGCGGTGCTTTGGTATTTGGACGAGTCGTACCATTGGTCTTACGACGTGGCTTTTCGCTTTCATCCATTTGCCAGATACGCTTGGTGCCTGATTTTTTCTTGTCACCGTCTTTTTTATCACCTTCTTTCTTTTTCTGGTGCATTGGCTTACCGCCCGTACCACCTGGTTTTTTCACATAAGAACGAGAGCGATAAGGTTTATCTTCAGGCAGGTCTTTAAAATCAGGATAAAGCAATGGTTCAATTTCAGTTTGTTCACCAGGTTGTAAGCCCAGACGAATCAGATCGATTGCACCAATTTTAGTACGGATCAAACGTAGTGTTGGGAAACCCACAGCAGCAGTCATACGACGCACCTGACGGTTACGACCTTCACAAATTTGTAGTTCAATCCAGCTGGTCGGGATATTGGCGCGGTAACGTACTGGTGGATCACGTTCCCATAACCATTCTGGTTGATCTACTTTAAGCGCTTTTGCTGGTAACGTCATGCCATCAGCCAGTTCCACACCTTTACGAAGTTGCTCTAATGCTTCTTCAGTCACATCGCCATCGACTTGCGCAAGATAGGTTTTAAATTTCTTATTGGCTGGATTGGTAATGTATTGATTCAGACCGCCGTGATCCGTCAGGAAGGTTAAGCCTTCTGAGTCGAGATCAAGTCGACCCGCAAGACGTAAATCAGGATCATGGATAAAATGAGAAAAGGTGAGGTGAGCGGAATCCTCACGGAACTGTGACAAAACGTCATAAGGTTTATTAAATACGACTATTTTCATATCTGTATACTGCTTTGGCTATGGGCGGCATCATAACAATAAAGGTTTTTATTTAATGGGAAAATGTTGTTATTTCCCGTATAAATCTCAAAAAAACCAGTTTTGAACTAAACTGTTTCATGTAATAAAAAACGAAAAGCATGCCATAGAAGGCATAGACATAATCATTAAATACATGAGGGAGAACCTGCAAAATGGGTTATCAGAAGATCGTGGTTCCTGCAGACGGAGACAAAATCACAGTAAATGCAGACCTGTCACTGAATGTTCCAAATCGTCCGATCATTCCTTTTATTGAAGGTGATGGTATTGGTGTGGATATTACACCAGCAATGAAAGCAGTAGTAGATGCCGCCGTGCTAAAAGCTTATGGTGGCAAACGTTCGATCGAATGGATGGAAGTCTACTGCGGTGAGAAAGCAGACAAAATTTACGGCAGCTATATGCCTGAAGAAACTTTTGATGCTTTACGCGAGTTTATTATATCAATAAAAGGCCCTTTAACCACACCTGTAGGTGGTGGAATTCGTTCTTTAAATGTCGCATTGCGTCAGGAACTTGATTTATATGTCTGTGTGCGCCCAGTTCGCTGGTTTAAAGGTGTGCCTTCTCCAGTACAACATCCTGAACTGACCGATATGGTGATCTTCCGTGAAAACTCGGAAGATATCTATGCGGGGATTGAATGGAAGGCGGACTCTCCTGAAGCGAGAAAAGTGATTAAATTCCTACAAGAAGAAATGGGCGTAACCAATATTCGTTTTCCAAAAGAGTGTGGGATCGGGATTAAACCCGTGTCTAAAGAAGGTTCTCAGCGTTTAGTTCGTAAAGCAATTCAGTTCGCGATTGATAATGATAAACCTTCTGTGACCTTGGTTCACAAAGGCAACATCATGAAATACACCGAAGGTGCGTTTAAAGAGTGGGGCTATGAACTTGCGATGGAACGTTTTGGTGGACAGTTGCTGGATGGTGGGCCTTGGGTAAAAATTAAAAATCCGAAAACGGGCAAAGAGATCATTATTAAAGATGTGATTGCTGATGCATTCTTACAGCAAATTTTAATGCGTCCAGCGGATTATTCTGTCATTGCCACACTGAACCTAAATGGCGACTATATTTCCGATGCACTTGCAGCCGAAGTGGGCGGGATTGGCATTGCACCAGGTGCGAATATTGGTGGTGCTATTGCCGTATATGAAGCAACGCATGGCACAGCACCGAAATATGCAGGACAGGATAAAGTGAATCCCGGTTCGATTATTTTGTCTGCGGAAATGATGCTACGTGATATGGGCTGGACAGAAGCTGCAGATTTAATTATTACGGGGATTTCAGGTGCAATCTCGGCTAAAACCGTGACCTATGATTTTGAACGTCTCATGTCAAATGCAACTTTGCTACGTTGTTCAGAGTTCGCACAAGCTATTATTGAGCACATGGAAGATTGATAGTTTGTTTTCACCAGAAGAGCGGTTTTATCCGCTCTTTTTATTTGATCAAGCACTAAAGATATGCAGAAAAAGCATGTACAAATCTGAATGCATGGCATATTTTTTAAATCTTCTAAAATAAAAAATTGAACATCATGGCTGAGAGAAAATATGGTGAAGCTGCACCTAAAACGACAGACAGCATTGCCAGTTTAGATTGGTATGAGCAAGTACTCAGTAACCAAAAATATGAGCGTACTTTATTTGTCGATTTAGACATGTCTGAGGCTCACAGCACTGGCGCAGTATTTAATGAATGTACTTTTCGCCGTGCGCGTTTCAATGGTTCATCTCATCAAAGTAGTGCTTTTATCAATTGTACCTTTGCCTTCTGTAATTTCTTTGATAGTAAATTTACTGACTGTAAGTTTGTGGGCAGCATGTTTAGTGATTGCCAGTTTCATCATATGCGGGTCGAAGACAGTGACTGGGCTTTTGTTGGATTGCCGGGTGCTGATTTAGAAAAAGCTTGTTTTCTTCGAACGCGTTTAAGAGAGGCCGATTTGACAGGGGCACGATGTCATGGAAGTTCAGTTCGAGAGAGCGACTTATCGGGTGCATGGTTGCACGGCGCAGATTTTACCGAGTGTGATTTAAGAGGCAGTGATTTGAGTGCATTAGATCCGAAAGAGACTCAAATTAAAGAGGCGATTATCAACCTTGATCAAACTTTAATGATTGCAGAAAATTTAGGTTTTGATGTCCGAATTGACTAAGGATCGTTGAATGATTTTTTGCTCAAAATGAGTGGTTTTGGGCCACTCATTTTTGGGAGATTGAGTAAAAATTGCTGCTTTAAGAGAAATAAAGTCGAATAAAAGGGATAAATTGCTCACCAATCACGATGCCCAATAAACCCAGTAAAGCAACAATTGGCGGTGCAGGTGCTTTGACATCTAAAACGTAATACAGCACACCAACCAATATACCTACTGCAAGTGATAACAGGTAAATCTTCATAAACTATGCTTGATCAGTCCGCTTTAACTTTACAGAAGTGATCAATTTCAGGGTTACAATTCCAGATATATTCAGCTTCTTCGGCACAAAGTTGCGCCATTTTTTCGCCTTGTGTATCACGAATAAAAGCAAGCGTCATATCCATACCCGCACTTACACCCGATGAGGTATAGAATTTTCCATCAATCACCCAGCGTGCCTGAGCTTGCCAGCGCACTTTATCATTGAGTTTTTGTACAAACTCAAACGCCATTTTATTAGAAGTCGCCTGAACGCCATCCAGTACACCAGTCGCAGCCAGCAAAGAACTTCCTGTGCAAATGGTCAGTACATGTCCGCTGTGCAGCGCAAGCGTTTTTAATTGATCGAGAAGTGGCTGATTCTGGATTAAATCAAAAGTGACAATTCCGCCTGGAACTAACAAAATACTATGTTGATTGACGGTCATGTCTTTAAATGGCTGTGTTTGCAGTATAACGCCATGTTTGTTGGAGATCAGACCACCATTCAGGCTATAAAACTGCACTTGATAATGTTCTTGCAGCAAACCGAATAGTTCGACAGGCCCCATAATATCGAGGGTTTCAAAGTCTTCAAATACAATGGCATTAACAGGAATACGCATTTCTTTTCTCGCTAGTTTCATCTGCGTACTACCATAGAGAGCTGTGAATTTTTGTTTGTGAATATTATGTATGGCTTATTTTGAATTATGCTAAATCATTGGACTTTTTGCCTGATCTGTTAGCAAGCGGATGCTGATTTTGGTTTGTTTTTTAGGCATTTAGTAGCCTATTAAGACAAAATAATGGGTGTATCGTAAATTTAGAAAAATCTGTATCTATCATTTATCAAGCAGATGTTCAAAATGATGGAAAAATAGAGCGAGCGTTATGCCATGAAAATGTATCAAGTTGATGCTTTTACCCAAGAATTATTTAAAGGAAATCCAGCAGCCGTTATCGTAGTAGATGATTGGTTGGATCAGCAGTTGATGCAGAATATTGCAATGGAAAATAATCTTTCCGAGACTGCTTTTGTAAAGACAATTGATGAGAGTAATTACGAGATTCGCTGGTTTTCACCCTTAGAGGAAGTTGCCTTTTGTGGGCATGCCACCTTAGCCAGTGCGTTTGTTCTTTTTAAGGATTTCACCCAAGCAACAACAATTCAATTTCATGTACGTGATCTGGGTATTTTTATCGTTAGCCAAGATGCTGATGGAAAAATCAAAATGAACTTCCCGATTCGTAGAGCAGAGCAAGTGTCTGACTACCCGTCAGAACTACGTGAAGGGTTGTCAAAACCATTTAAAGCGGTGTATCGCAATCCTCAAGCTTATATTATTGAATATGAAACGGTACAGGATGTATTGGATGAACAACCTAATCTGGAAGTACTAAAACGCTTAGGTAAAGTCCGGACCGCGATTACTGCCTCTCAACCTGATGTAGCGATTACAGCGCGAGGTGAGGGGAAGTTTGATTGTGTTTCTCGTTACTTTGCACCTGCGATCGGGATTGATGAAGATCCTGTAACAGGTTCTATCCATACTGCGATTGTGCCGCTGTGGGCCGAGAAGTTGAACCAGACGCGACTCGTGGCTTTTCAGGCGTCAGCACGTGGTGGAATTTTAGACTGTGTGATTGAATCTGACGAACGGATCGAAATTTCAGGTTATGCAAAATTGTATATGCAGGCTGAACTGGCAATCTGATTTTTAGCTTAAATTGTGCAAAAACAAAGATAAAAGCTGTTTAAATAAACAGCTTTTTTCAAAACGTAACTATTAAAAATGCGAATCATTCTCTACCATAGCTTGTCTGTATGATTTAAATCACCATAAATACTTGGATAAATTATGTTAATGCGCTTTAAGCAGCTTACTCTCTCGCTTTGTTTGATTGGGTTGAGTGCGACGTCTTGGTCTCAGACAGTGCTCGTAAAAAGTGAAAAAAATATTGAAGAATATAAATTAGATAATGGTTTCAGAGTTATTCTTGCGCCAAACGATAAAGAAAATAAAGTCTATGTAAATACAGTTTACATGACGGGCTCACTGAATGATCCAAAAGGTAAAGGTGGGCTGGCACATCTATTAGAACACTTGGCTTTTAAAGGGACGCAAAACGTTAAAGGTGAAGAGTTTCAGCGCCGTTTAGATCAATATACCTTGATGACCAATGCCAGTACGGATTATTACTCAACCAAATACTTAAACATTGTTCGTCCTGAAAAAAATGCACTGAATGAAATCCTGTATCTCGAATCTGAGCGAATGGATAAATTGGTCTTACAAGAAAAATTTGTACCCTCTGAAATTGAAATCGTAAAACGTGAACGTGAAATCCGTATGGATCAGCCGTTTGCAGTTTTAATAGATCAGGTGTGGAAAGCCGCGTATGGCAACCAGTATTTAGGTCGTTTACCGATTGGTGATTTACCTGAATTAAAATCAATTCAGTTGAATGAACTGAATCAGTTTTATAAGACTTGGTATGCGCCGAATAATGCGGTCATGGTCATTTCTGGTAAATTTGATAAAACTGAAGTCTTGAATAAGATAGATCAGTATTTCAGTCCAATTCCTGCACGCGCCGTACCTGCTCAGGTGAAAGTGCCAGTTCTTGATGCGAGTAAGATTGAACAACGTCAATTTACCGTGAAAAAGGGCAGTGATCTGGCCAAATTCCATATTTATATGAATGGAAAAAATACCGAGTTACAACCGATTCTGGCACTCGCACCTTCTCTCTATACCATGCAGCCTAGCGGGCCTTTATATAAAAATATGGTCGAGACAGGCATCAGTACTGCAGTTCAATCTGCAACATGGTTAGATCAGGACTTTAACGTGGTGTTTATGGGCGCAGTTTATGCACCAAGTCATGATCCCAAAAAAGTTGATGATGCATTGAAAACTGGCGTGGAAAATAGCCAGCCATTTACCGAGGCTGAATTACAGCGCATTAAGAATATTACCCAGAATACGGCTGATACCATTGCCAATGATGCAGTGGCTTTAGGTTCACGTCTTAGTGACTACGCCGTCTCTTCTCAGGGACAATGGGATCAATATTTCAAGGACTTAAAGACAGTTCAAGCATTAAAGCTGAAAGATACCAATGAAACACTCAAAGCATTTTTAACCGCTTCACATCGTATTTCTGGTGATATTTTGCCAACGCCAGAAGATCAAAAGAAAGCGATGACTTTGAAGGCTGAAGAGAAGCCAAAAACTTTAGATCAAAGCAATGAACAGCCTGAACCTTTAAAAGATCCGAATGTCTATAAACAGGAAGTCACCCAGTTTATGGCACAGTCTGCTCAGCAGTTGCAGAAGAATGAGCAGAAAATCCAGCGTGGCGAGTTGAAGAATGGCATTCGCTATGCTTTATTCCCAACTGCAACCCGTGACGATAAAACCTATGCCACGATTAGTCTGGATTTTGGTGATGAAAAAGCGTTATTTGGTAAAGGCGTAACGCTGGACTTAACCAGTTACCTGATGTTGCGTGGTTCAGAAAAGCATACTTTGCAAGAAATTACCGATAAAGCCATTGCTGCTAGTGGTGGTGCATCTGTTAGCTCAAATGGCAATGGTTTTACCATCGTGGTTCAGGCCAAAAAAGACAAGTTTGAAGACTTCTTTAACTTTATTGTCGATGTATTGAAGCAGCCAAAATTCTCGCAAACAGAATTTGATCTTGCCAAAAATCAAAGTTTATCTGTACTCGATCGTCCTTATACCGAGCCTGCAGTTGTGGCTTCGATGACGCTCTCTAAAATTCTGGAAATCTATCAACCCGGCGATTTGCGTTATCACTTCGAACCTGATTTCACGAAAAAACAGATCAGTGATGTGACTCAACCGCAAGTGAAGCAATTCTATGATCAATTCTTTGTGACTGATCATGCACAGATTGCGGTGACGGGTGATTTTGATGCCAAGAAAATGCAAAAAACCTTACAAAAGGCATTTGGTTCTTGGAAAGCAAAACAGCCTTACACCAAAGTAACAGGTCAATATACGGTTTATAAAGCACAAAAAGTGCATGCTTTATCGGAACAACGTGAATTTGGTAGTTACCAAAGTGTTTTAGCCTTACCCGTCGGTTCTTATCATGCAGATGCGCCAGCGTTAATTATCTTGAGCCATATTTTGGGTAACTCGCAGCTTTCATCGCGTTTGGCACAAGAATTACGTGAGAAAAATGCCTTAGTCTATGGTTTTGGCAGTGGTTTGGACTTAGATCCAGATATCAATGATGGTACGTTAAGTATTACTGCAAACTACACGTCGGGGCGTTCGGCACAAGTATCGCAATCGGTACATAAAGTCTTGAATGAGCTGTTAAGTAAAGGCGTGACAGAGCAGGAAGTTGAAGCGGCGAAAGCAGATATCATGAAAAAACGCGTCACAGCTTTGGAAGATGAACGTAATATTCATGGCATGTTGACAGGTCAGTTAGAGCGTAACAAAACGCTGCTGGATCGCGCTGAACGTGATCAGGAACTTGCCAAATTGACCAAAGAAGATGTCAATGCAGCAATCAAGAAATACATCAAACTTGATCAGTTTGTCGAAGTAATGGCGGATCAATATGGTCAGCCTCAAAACTTGAAATAAGCAAACAAAAAGAAAGCCACCGATCAGGTGGCTTTCTTTTTTGTATCAATCCTTAATGATCATGTTTGTGCGCATGAAAATCTTCATTTTTACGGAAGCGTAAGTAGTTTTCGAACTGTTCGCAATATTCATCAAAATTATCTTCTAGCATCATTTGGAACTGTTGCAGCAGATAAGACATCACTTGTTCTTTTGCCTCACGCATTTCTTCGCCATCTTTAAAGTTATTGGCTGCGACCCAGGTGTTAAAACGGGCAGTGGCAAATAACATGGCTGCGCTCACTTGGCCACGTAACTCTTCTGGTTTAGCTTGTTGGCCTTTTGGTGGGCGGCAAAAATCATTAGCGAGTTTGATAAATTCATCGGCGCGCTCAAAAAATACGGCATTTAAAGCTTCTTCTTCCGTCACATCGGTAGCGTTAATTTTTTGAGACATGAGATTTTCCAGCGACAAGTTAAGACACATTATTATAGACAAAGCCTTGTCGAAACTAAACCTTTGCCTTAACCTAAAAATAGCCTAAGCAATTCGAAGAATGACTATGCAAGATGCAATCGCGATTCAAAGCTTAAAAACGGATATTGCCTTACTACGCCAACATATCTATCCACCGCAATCTTTAGAGCATGTTGAGGGCTTGCCGATTTATTATGGTCTAAAGGATGAGGTCGATGAGTATTACCGACAATGGCAGCCTTTGATTGAGAGGGCACAGCAATTGTGTCAGCCTTTTATGGAAGATGAAGTGGTGGATGCGATTCATTTGCCTAGTCATTTAAATCTGCCGTTATTTTTCTTTCATGTGGATCGAATTCGGATTAATAAAACTCGCGCTAAAGAATCGAAAACTTTTCGTGGTGTCGCGGCCTTATTGGAAAAATGCGGGCAGTTTGAAACGGATCAGATTTTTGCCATGCAGGAGTGGTTGGGGAGTGATGACACTGCTGCCTTAGTTGCGCATCGCGAATTTATCGATTTACGGACTTACGTATTTCAACATGGGCAGAGTGAATATACCCGTACCCGTTTTTATATGAATGGCATGATTCTCAGTGTTGAGCCACATTTTAAATTGGTGGATGCACGGGATAAGCCACGTAAACAGCGTAATGATAGCTATAGTGATCCGATTGCAGATAATGGAACGTGGAAAATTTTTGGAAAGTATCGGTAAGTGATTTAAGGGGGAATAAATAGTTTAAAACACTAATTTTTATTAAAAAATAACAGCACAGCCACAAGTGCTATATAAAGTTTGGATGTTTTCGCATAGGCGATTTCCTACTTTGTTTTCGGACAAAGTAGGCAAAGCCATTGTCATCAGCAAAACCTGTCTGTTTCTTGGATTTATTAAAATGTATCGCAGAAATATTACTTTGCTTATAACACGCAGGTTGCTGATGACGTTTCCGAGTATCCATTTCTGTAGGGCGTAGATTATTTGTGGCGGCATCCATGCCGCCAGCACGATAGGGATTTAAGATGGTTTTCCCTTGCGGAGCTATCGCTCCTCATCCCAAAAAATATCTTTAGTTGATAAAGCCTGTAGTTTCTTTGCCGCTTTCTTTGCAACATGCGGTTGCTGTGCCTTAACCCAACCTAAAGCAAATAAAAACTGAGGATGCTTAGCAGCTTGTTGTTCAAAGATCTGCTCAGCCACAAATAGATCATTATAAAAACCTAAGTACTCCTGAATCGGTTGTAGCTTATTCAAAAATTGCTGAACCTGTTTTTCTGGGTAAATCCCTGCAATAAAGTCGATGCAATAACGCAATTGTTTAACGCGTTTACGAGTACGATGTTGTTGCTCGACTTCTAACTTAGAAAATTGGCCTGCATCTTTAAGAATCTTTTGATATAGCTTGGTTAAGCTTTTGGCAGCTTGTTTAGAAAGTTTGGATTTTGATTGATGCTCACTGTAGCTAAAGCTGAATAAGGATAAAAACAGTTGGGTTGTTTTGCTGTCACTTAATAATTCAGCAATATTTGCATCGACATTTTCAGGGAAGGGAAAATCAAAATCGCAGATTTCTTTGACTAAGGGAATGACTGAGTCTTGAATGGCATCATTATCGCGTGATTGTCCTAGAGCCCTAAAAATCTCCGCCAACTGACTTTCCCAGCTCGCATCAATCTGTGCCGACCAATTGGGAAAATGCTTTAAAGCTGAACGCAAACGGCGTAAACCGACACGAGCCTGATGAATATGGTCGGCTTCTGCTACACCATCAGCGATTGCAGCGGCATTGGGGAGGATATGATTGAGCGTATTTTCGATAATCTGTTTGATGGCCAGTTCAGCACTGACATCTTTATCCAAATTCAGTGATTTCGCTTTGGTAGCAGCAGAGACGACTTTGCCTTGGGCCAGTAAATTGCCGCGTTCAGCTTTACTGCGCACATCAAGCCAGAGCTGGTATTTATCCACCCAAGTCTTGGCAAAATCAATCAGCTCTTGCGCTGAACCTTGTTTTAACTCAAATTCGACTTCACAGATTCTGGCGTGGTCAGTTGGAGTTCGGATTTCACCATCATCCAGACACACTTCAATTTGTGAACCTTCAAACTCAAACACATGAAAAGTACGTTGTACATTGGTCTGGAATTGTAATTGTAGCTCGGCTGGCGCTTCGCCTAAAACCTCACGTAGTACAGTTTGAACGGTTTGATTATGTTTATAGAGGGACAGATCAAGCTCAGGTTCTTGAGCGCATTTGCCTAAATAGATATCTTCTTCGATACGTTGTAAATGATTTTTACTGGCAGCTTTAAAGGTTTGCACCCAATGCTCACCTTCTTGACGCAGGCGAATAGCCACATAATTTTTAGCAAGCAAACGGTCAGCAGTGTCATAGTATTTTGCTTGTAACTGAATTTTTTGTGCTTTTTGTTTGCTTAAGGCCAGTAAAACACTTTTTTTCTTAGACTCAGGAAGCTGAAATTTTAGCTCTATTTCCATGATGTTATGACTCCTGACCAGCGAGAATGATAAATATAGAAATGAGTATAAACTGTTGATCTGAAAAATCATTGTAAAGTTGTTTTAAGGAATGCAAGCAGGGGATACAATGACTTTATTTTGTACAAAAAATGCATTAACGTGTGTAGAGTCTTGCAGGATTAGGATGATCTAGAAATGAATGCACCAGCCAATATCACCCAGCCAGTGGAATTTTCATTACCGATTAAAAATTATGATGAATTTTATCGCTTTTATTTAACTGAACATCGTAGTATTGCCAGCCGTCGTTTGCATGCAGCAGGTAGCTCAATCGGTTTATATTTCTTTAGCAAAGCCATTCGTAAGCGTCAGGCCAAATATGCGGTATATGGTTTGGTTTCGGGTTATGCCTGTGCTTGGGTTGGACATTTCTTTTTTGAACATAATAAGCCTGCCAGCTTTAAGCAACCACTTTATAGCTTTATTTCTGATTGGCGGATGCTGTCGGATATTACCCGTGGTCGTTTGAGTTTGATCGATCGTCAGTTTGATAAAATTGAGTCATAAAATTCATTTGATATTTGAAAAGCTGCTTTGGCGGCTTTTTTATTTGCTCTGATGTATAAAGATTAATGATGTAAATACACTCCCTCTCTTTAAATTTTAGATAAGAAAATATACCCTGAAGCTAATGTAATTATAGTGAATAGTGAAACGTTCATGCGTGGTCTTTACCTCATCACCAACGATGACCCAATCCAGCTCTTACTTGAAAAACTAGATGTTGCTTTGGCAACAGGACAGATTGCGATTTTGCAATATCGCCGTAAGAAAGTAGAAAAAGCAGAACAGCCACATGAAGTAGAGCAGATCAAAGGGCTGTGTGAACAACATCAGGTTCCTTTTGTCATTAATGATGATTTGGCTCTGGCTGAACAATTTGGTTTGGGTGTACATCTTGGGCAGTCCGATGGGGAAATAAGCGATGCCGCTGCACGTTTACCGAAAGGTGTGATTATTGGCCGTACCTGCTTAAACTCACTGGAGTTGGCTGAAAAGGCGATTGCTGACGGTGCAACTTATGTCGCGTTTGGTGCAGTCTATGCCACCTCAACTAAACCTGAAGCGGGGAATGTCGGTATCGAAGTCATCAAACAGGCGAAACAAAAGTTTGCTGTACCGATTTGTGCAATTGGTGGTCTGACTGTGGAAAATTCTCAAGTGGTGATTGAGGCGGGGGCGAGCCTTTGTGCGGTAATTAGTGATATATTAGGACGATCAACAGCCGAAATTCCTGCTCGTGTAACTGCATGGGCAACGTTATTTGACTAATTATAGGCATCCGCTTTTGCGGAGCTTTCATTGTTTCTCGGAACGACAGCGTTCCTTGTCCTTGATTCTAGGTTGAGCCTTATATGAGTTTATCTCCAAAGCAAGAACAGTTATTTAAACAAGCAAATAAACATATTCCAGGTGGTGTTAACTCACCTGTACGTGCATTTAACGGTGTTGGCGGTACGCCTGTCTTTATCGAAAAGGCAAAAGGTGCATATTTGTGGGATGTTGATGGCAAGCGTTACGTGGACTATGTCGGTTCATGGGGCCCAATGATCTTAGGTCATGCACATCCAGATATTATTCAAGCGGTACAAACTGCGGCGGAAGATGGTTTAAGTTTTGGTGCGCCAACTGTGCATGAAACCACTTTAGCAGACACAATTTGCGACATTATGCCTTCAATCGAATTGGTGCGTATGACCAGTTCAGGTACTGAAGCAACCATGACGGCGATTCGTCTGGCACGTGGTTATACGGGTCGTGACAAGATTGTAAAATTTGAAGGCTGTTACCACGGTCATTCGGATTCATTGTTAGTAAAAGCAGGTTCCGGTTTGCTGACTTTAGGTGAAGGTGAGCCAACCTCAAAAGGTGTACCTGCTGATTTTGCAAAACATACCTTAACGCTGCCATATAACAACATAGAAGCATTGAAAGAATGCTTTAGCAAATTTGGTCACGAGATTGCGGGTGTGATCATTGAGCCTGTTGCAGGCAATATGAACTTGGTGACACCAATCGATGGTTTCTTGCAAGCGATCCGTGATGTTTGTGATGAATATAAATCTGTCTTCATTATTGATGAAGTGATGACTGGTTTCCGTGTCGCTTTAGGTGGTGCTCAATCGGTTTATAATGTTAAACCTGACTTGACCACGTTGGGTAAAATCATTGGTGCTGGCTTACCTGTCGGTGCTTTTGGTGGTAAACGTGAAATTATGGAATGCATCGCACCTTTAGGTGGCGTTTATCAAGCAGGTACATTGTCAGGGAACCCATTGGCAATGCGTGCAGGTATCGCGATGTTCAAACATTTACGTGAACCGGGTTTCTATGACAAGCTGGCTGCACAGTTAGCCAAATTGCTTGCGGGTTTACAGGCTGCGGCAGATGAAGCGGGGATTCCATTTAAGACCCAGCAAGTGGGCGGCATGTTTGGTTTGTATTTCACGGATCAGGATGACATCACCAGCTTTGATTCAATGTTGGCTTGTGACGTGGAAGCATTTAAGAAATTCTTCCATGGCATGTTAAAGCGTGGTGTCTATCTTGCACCTTCTGCATTTGAAGCAGGCTTTATTTCGTCAATGCATTCAGATCAGGATATTGCAGATACCATTCAAGCAGCCAAAGAAACTTTTGCTGAAATGAAGTAAGCATGTGATACAGAAGCCCGATTTATTCGGGCTTTTTTTATAGCTGCTGTTTAGGTTGATCTAAATAGAAGCCGACTTTAACTCATTTAAAAATAATGCTGAGTCATCATCCAAATCTTATTGAGTTTTCATCTATTTTTACGATAAACCTCAGCGACGAATAGCAGTAAAGATAAAGAATCTTTACTGTATCGCAAAGTAAAATATGCTTGAATAATCCACTATCTTGGCGTTTGTCTTTGGCTGTCCCAAAGCGCGAACGTATTGGCTTAGGCAAGCTGTAAGATAGAGCTTGTAGCATATTTTTAAACAAGCTTTATATAAGAAACTCATAGGAATGGAGTAAAACATGAAAACTAAACATTATTTAACTTCTGCTGATGTAGAAATTCTGGTTCATGCAGCATCACAATATGCAACAGCACATGGTTTTAATGTCAGTATTGCAGTGGTCGATGACGGTGGAACCTTATTAATGATGAAGCGTATGGATGGCGCATCGGTATTATCAACCGAGATTTGCCAAGAAAAAGCACAATCTGCTGCGGTCAGTCGAAGAGCAACCAAGGCATCCGAAGATATGATCCGTGATGGTAAAATCGGCTTTTTAACCATCAATGCGGCAAAAGGTATGTTAGAAGGCGGTGAGCCGATTGTTTATCAAGGGCAGGTTGTCGGAGCTGTTGGTGTTTCGGGTGTACAATCTTTCCAAGATGCAGAAATTGCTCAGCATGCGATTCAACAATTTCTAGAGCAACAGGTCTAAATCAGCATTTAAATTCGAATCTGGATGAAAATTCGAGAGAAACACGAAAAAAAATAGTAAAAATACGTGTCATGCATTGTAATTCAGCGCCAAGCTTTTTATGATTGCCCGCTTGTTTTCATCCAGTCGTTGGAAGGCTACCTTGAGTGATTTTCTAAGTGAACATTTGATTCATCGTGATGAAGATTTTATGGTCATCCATAAACCAGCAGGCTTGCTCACCGTACCTGGGAAAACGCCGGATTTACAAGATTGTTTAATCAATCGTCTATTAGAACTAGAACCTAAAACCTTACTGATTCATCGTCTAGATCGTGACACTTCAGGGATCTTGGTCTTTGGCTTATCCAAATTTGGTCAGAGCACCATTTCACGTCAGTTTCAGGATCGTCAAACTTCAAAAATTTATCAAGCTTTGGTTGCAGGCCATTTAGAAGGTCAGGGCACTGTTGATATTCCTGTGATTTATGATCCAAGCCGCCCGCCGTTGCATATTGTTGATGCCACTCATCACAAACCAGCATTAACGGAATGGCAGGCGATTGAACATTTAGAGATTCAAGGACAAGCTGTAACCCGAGTTCAACTGATTCCGATTACAGGGCGTTCACATCAGCTTCGTGTGCATATGCAATATTTAGGTCATCCGATTCTGGGTGATACCTTATATGCCACACCAGAACAGCAGCAGCTTTACGCGCGTTTGTGCTTACATGCAACGCAATTAAGCTTCGCTCATCCTAAAACAGGTGCGCAACTGACATTTGATTGTCCTGTACCGTTTTAGTCTAAAAACTTTTTTATGAAACACGATGTGATGCACGCTATTCAATGATGCTTTGTGTCAAAATACATCGTTGAAAACTACATAAAATGCCTTAACTTTTATTTGGGTCAGGGCATAAAATATGTGGGCTAACTTGAGATAAAGGTGGAAAAATTGCAGCAGTTTGCTATTGGTCAACGTTGGTTATCAGATACTGAAACTGAACTCGGTTTAGGGGTTCTTATTGATGTAGATGAACGTTCTATCAGCATTTTATTCCCTAAAAGTGATGAAACTCGTGTCTATGCACGCAACAATGCGCCTTTATCTCGCATCATCTTCAATGTAAATGATGAAGTCCAAGACCAAGAAGGCCTTAAGTGGATTGTTGAGTCGATTGAAGACCGTCATGGCGTGCTTCGCTATGATGTAGTTCGTACACTGGAAAATGGCGAACAAGAACGCAAGTCACTGAACGAAACTCGTATCGGTGCGCAAATCCAGCTATCAAAACCTTTAGAGCGTTTGTTAGCTAGCCAAGTCGATTATAAAGAATGGTATGACCTGCGTATAGAAGCCATGTTATTGCAAGCGCAAATGCATACCAGCCCTTTACGTGGATTTCTTGGTGCGCGTGTCGGTTTAATTCCCCATCAGCTTTATATTGCACATGAAGTCGGCAAGCGTTTTGCGCCGCGTGTTTTACTGGCTGATGAAGTTGGCTTGGGTAAAACCATTGAAGCGGGTTTGATTATCCACCAGCAACTCAAAACTGGCCGTTCAGAACGTATCCTGATCTTGGTGCCTGATTCACTGCAATATCAGTGGATGATTGAAATGCGCCGTCGTTTCAATTTGCAATTCTCTCTATTTGATTTAACTCGTACCGCATCGATCAAAGAACATGATCCTGATTTAAATCCGTTCTTGACTGAACAATGCATCATTGCCAGCGTTGACCTGATGGTTGACCATGATGACTTGCGTGAGCAGGCGATGGAAGCTGGTTTTGATCTATTAGTGGTCGATGAAGCACATCACTTGATGTGGAGTGAGGAAGAAGGCGGCAATGATCGCTATGATCTCGTTGAAGAATTGGCAGAACAGACAGCCGGTGTATTGTTGCTCACTGCAACCCCAGAGCAACTGGGTGTAGAAAGTCATTTTGCGCGTTTACGTTTGCTTGATCCGCAACGTTTTAGCAGCCTTGACCGTTTCCTTGATGAAGAAGAGCAATATCAGCAAACTGCGAAAATTGCAGAAGTATTGATGTCAGATGACGCTTTAACAGAAGATCATCTTGTTGCACTGGAAGGCTTATTGGGTCATCGAATTGATGATCAGCCTGAACAGCGTATGCGTGCAATTCATGAATTGTTAGACCGTCATGGTACAGGCCGTATCCTGTTCCGTAATACCCGTGAAGCGATTCAAGGCTTCCCGGGTCGTGATTGTCAGCCAGCGCCATTAACAGCGCCAGAAGACTGGTCAATGGACGGCAAAATGCGCGAGCAGATGTGGCCAGAAGAAGGGCAGCTTGATGGTGCATGGATGGAAAATGATCCACGTGTGCCTTGGTTGATGGAAGTCTTGCGTAAAGACTTAAAACACAAAAAAGTATTATTGATTGCACGTAGTGGGCCTGTCGTCGAAGCGCTGGAAAATGTATTGCGTTTACATGCAGGTATTCGTACCGCGATGTTCCATGAAGGCATGAGTTTGCTGGAGCGCGACCAAGCGGCAGCATACTTTGCAGAAGACAGCTATGGTGCACAAATCTTGCTGTGTTCTGAGATCGGTTCAGAAGGACGTAACTTCCAGTTTGCCAGTGATTTGATTTTATTTGATTTGCCAGCAAACCCTGACGTACTCGAACAGCGTATTGGTCGTCTGGATCGTATTGGTCAGGAAAATCGTATCCAGATCCATGTGCCTTATCTCATGGGGACCGCGCAAGAGCGTATGTTCCGCTGGTACAACGAAGCACTCAATATTTTCAGCAATATTTCTCCAACGGCGCAAACGCTACAAGAGAACTTTATTGTTGAGCTGAAAGATTGCTTACTCGCAGATCAAGGCCAGACCTTTGAAGATTTACTTGAAGAAGTGAATGTACAGCGTCAAGCGCTAGAAGCTGAATTACAGGCAGGCCGTGACCGTTTGCTTGAGTACAATTCATGCCGTCCAGTGGTTGCGCAGGGCATTGTTCAAGCACTTGAAGATTATGATGACAACACCACTTTGCCAATGTTTGTGAAGCGTTTCATGTCATCAACCAATATCGATTTTGATGAGCAAAGTAACGGTACGGTGATTATCAAGCCGACTGATCAGATGCAGGTTCAAGGTTTGACGCTAGACGAAGAGGGTATGACAGCAACCTTCTATCGTGATCAGGCACAAATTCGTGAAGATGCACAATACTTGACGCTGGAACATCCATTTATTGAAAGTGTAATGGAGATGATCCGCACGCAATCATTTGGTAGTACCAATGTTGCTTTACTCAAATCGAATGCATTGAAACAAGGTTCAGTGTTATTAGAAGTCTGGTTTAAGGTCGATGTGGTGGCGCCAAAAGCATTGAATCTGCCATCAAGCTTACCGAAACAACTGATTCGTGTGTTGCTCAGCGAAAATGGTCAGGACTTGTCTGCCAAGATTGATCCAAGCATTTTACGTCCATACTTGCATCATTTAGATGGTAATAGTTGCCGTCAGGTGGTGAAAGCGCGCCGTGAAGTGATTGAATCACGTTATGCACAGGCGCTGGATATTGCTAAAGAATCATTACCAGAGTTGATGCAACAAGCCAAAGAGCATTACAGTGGTAAATGGCAATATGAAATTGACCGTTTAACTTATCTCAAGCAATTTAACCCAAGTATTCGTGAAGATGAAATCGAGCGTTTACAAAAATTCCAGAAAGAAGGTTTAGGCCTGTTAGATGGTCTTTCTGTAACTCCAGAAGCGATTCAGGTGTTGGTTGTGGTTAAACCATAATTGAGATAGCCATAAAAAAAAGAGGACAAAACGTCCTCTTTTTTGTGGTCTACTTTTGATTATTTTTGATCGATATTGGCTTCCAGGAACCATAAATATTGATCCAGATCTTCGAGTGCAGCATGCAGAATATCTTCTGAAATCGGATCCTGAATTTCATCAATGGTATCACGCAGATGGTTGGCAACCACGCCATAACGATCTGCCAGTTCTTTTAAGTGATCTTGTACCGCGTGGATTGCCACTGGATAAGGCTTAAGATGCGAACTTTCGCCAACAGATTGCGTTGTTCCCAACGCTGTTCCACCAATCTGTACGGCACGTTCAGCTACATTGTCCAAGTGTGTGATCAACGATGTACGGAACATGTCTAACATTTCATGTACCGCAATAAAGTTGCTACCCCGCATGTTCCAATGCGCCTGTTTCGTCAGTAACGAAAGATCAATAAGATTGGCAAGAATTTGATTTAAAATTTTTACGGTAGATTCTTTGATCGCATCATCTAAATTATTACGTGTATATACTTTTAAAGCTTTAGCTGCTGAAGAACTCATAGTTACCTCATTCAATTATAATGTGATGAAATGTAGTGAATAAAAAACCGCCTAATTCATCTCTAGCTTACGCCGTGAATAGGGCAGTGAGTGTTTTCGTTTTCTAATCTTTTGTAAGTTTAGTTATCATCAATTTTATTTTTAGAAACGCAGGTTTTGATTCAGATTAAATGATGATTCAACCTGTTACGCTGCGTATTCACTTGTAAAGAAAAGACTTAGATCAGGCCTGCGTCTTTGCATTCCAGTTTGATATAGGCATAGAAAATTGGTGCAACAATCAAACCGCTCAGCCCAAAAATAGCTTCAAAAATCAGCATCGCCAATAATACTTCCCATGCACTGGCATTGATTTTGGTACCAATAATTTTGGCATTAATAAAATATTCAAGCTTGTGAATAATCACCAGATAGGCCAGTGCAATCGCTGCTACAGACAAGGAAATGGTCAAGCCTGCCATAATGATCAGGGTATTTGAAATCAGGTTACCAATGATCGGGAGTAGACCAAAAATAAAGGTCAGAATGGTCAGGGTTTTGGCAAAAGGTAAGTGGATATTGAATAGAGGCAGAACAATAAACACAAAGATCATGAATAACACAGTATTAATCAGTGAAATCTTGACCTGAGCAAAGACAACGTTTTTAAAAGAAACCGAAAGCTTCTGGATGCGATGCAGAATTGCTGCCTTAAATGCAGGTTGCGGGGCATGTTGTTTGAAATTCTGAATCGAGACCAAGATTCCGACAATCAGGCCGATCACCATTGTGGCCAGATTATGCAGAATATCGGTGCCCGTATTTTTAACAATGGAAATATTATTCTTGATAAAGGATAAGATCTGATTCTTGATATCGGCAACACTATGCGGCAGATAGCCTGGCAAATAATGACTCATCTCTGCCTGAAACTTGATCAAGGTCTGATCGATTTTAATATTGAAAGAATTTAGCCCTGTACCTTTCAGGTCATAAATCACAAAGCTGATCAGGCTGGTAATAAAGAAGCCGATCAGCACGGTTGCCAATATCCCCAGAATAATACTGATAAAAATACGAGCACGTTGACCATCAATATGTTTTTCAACAATTGAACTTAAACTGTTAATAATTTCAAAAACCAGAAACCCGGCAAAGAAACTTGGCAGTAAATGCAGGGGAATGACCATCATTAAAAATAAAGACATCAGGATAAAACTGGCGATGATGCTTTGACGGTCATTCAGTAGATTCATGATCTATATGCCTGATTTAAGTTGTTATGCTAAGAGACAAAATATAATTTTGCTGAGATCTATCGTATTGCGATGCAAAGAATTAATCAATTTCCGTTTCATGAATATGACGAGCGCCTTCTAAAATCATACGGATCATCACCATAGTCTGTTCCGCAACTTCGGTACGTTGCTCCACAGGTAGATCAATGACTTTCGCACCCATGTTAAATACCAGTTGGGTAATGGCTTTGGCAGCCAGATCAGCATGACTGATTTTGCTGTTATTTAAGCGTTCTAAACGGATCAGGTCTTCTTGCAGCTCTTGCTGGAAGAAATTGAGCTGGCGATCAACCGCAGCTTTATATGACGTTGAACCCGTATAGCCTTCGCGCAATAACAGACTCAGATTGCCTTCGTCGGTATTCAGTTGTTGAATAAACACTTCAACCGAACTACGAATAATGCTTTGCTGTTTTGAAGCCTGTAACCGCGCTTCGCGAATAATGCGACGAAGTACCAGACCAGATTGATCAATCAATGCAATCGCTAGTTCATCAATATCTTTGAAATGACGATAAAAGCTGTTTGGTGCAATACCAGCTTCACGTGCAATTTCACGTAAACTGAGGGATGCGATACTTTTTTGCGGGCCGATCAGATTCAGCGTGGCTTGAAACAACTCTTCTTTTGTAATCGTTGCTTTCCTACCCACCGAACGTACAGGAGATTTCATGGGAATGACATCTTGTTCGTTTACGGTGTCATGGTCGAGCGGTAAAAAAGAAGAATGAACCATTATTTTCAATATATAAGTAAGCTACTCGGGATTATAGCGATTGTCGTTGTACTTGTGAAATGTAAATTCTTATACGAGTGTATATACAAATATATATACACATGTATAATAATTAGCAAACAACCAGAGTAAAACTGCTCATGCAAGCAATTGAAAAGAGAAATTCTCTATTTAATTCGTTGGCTCAAAGTGTAATGAACAGCCATGACGCCAATTTTTGGTTACAGAAAATCAATCCATTGTGGTCAATCAATCAGCCACTTGCCAAAATCGTAAAAAAACAAAATGTGGCAAAGGATACAGTCAGCCTGATTTTACAGTGCAACCGTCATGTGGTGCGTGGTGTGGCAGGGCAGCACCATCCTGTAACGGTTGAGATTGAAGGTCGTCATTACGAGCGTACTTATAGTCTGATGCAGATTGATGCAGATCACTTGTGTTTAACTGTTAAAAAAGTGGATCAAGGTCTGGTAAGTTCGTGGTTGGTTGAGCACAGCCAAACTGGTTATGTCCTCCGTTTGGGACAACCTTATGGTGAGATGCAACAGACCATTGAGACGTCTCATTTATTATTGTTGGCAGCTGGTAGTGGCATTACGCCGATGCTGAGTCTGATCGAAGCCTTGTGCCAGTCTAAACAATTGAATACACATATAGTTCAATTGATGTATTGGGTCAAAACTCAGGCAGATGCAGCCTATGTTGAATATCTCAAAGAAGTATCAGAAAACTTCCCTAATTTTAGTTACCAGATTTTTTATACCCAAGAACAAGATCAGCGTTTAAATCAAAGCCATGTGGATCAATTCACTACGTTAAGCGATACCACGGTTTATGCATGCGGGCCATCGGGTTTTGCAGCATCGGCGGAAAGCCTGTTTAAAGATGCCGCAGCACTGCAAACAGAAGCTTTTAGTTTGAGCCAGTTTGCGGAAGATAGCACTGAGACGGGTTTTATTAATGTGACCTTGACGCAATCCAATAAGACGATTGCGATTCCGAAAGGCCAGTCGATTCTTTCCAGTCTGGAACATCAAGGTATTAAACCGAATCACGGTTGCCGGATGGGAATCTGTAATAAATGTGCCTGCAGCAAGGCGCAAGGTGCGACCAGAAACCTATTGAATGGTGCGGTCAATAATGAACCTGCTCAGTTACTAAAAATTTGTGTCAATTCAGCCCAGTCTGATCTTGTGATCGATCTATAAGAGAGAAATTGATTATGAACATGCCTGTTAAAATTGAATTTTTCAAAAATCCTAAAAATCGTGATCTTACTGCTGCCGAGTTAGATGCGTTTGCTCGTGAACTCGATCAAATTAAACAAGAAGTATTGGACGATATTGGTGAGAAAGATGCGAAATACATTCGCCGTGTCTATTCCACGATTCGTTATAGCAGCATGCTAGGTCGTGCCTGCTTATTTCTGGGTTGGTTTCCGCCAGCATGGTTAGTGGGCACAGGCTTACTCGGCTTTGCCAAGATCATGGAAAATATGGAGCTGGGTCATAATGTCATGCATGGACAATATGACTGGATGAATGATCCAAAATTCAATGGTCAAACTTATGAGTGGGATACCGTTGGTACTTCTGATAACTGGCGCCAAACCCATAACTACAAACACCATACTTATACCAATATTAAAGGTATGGATGATGATGTGGGCTACGGGGTATTCCGTTTATTTCCAGAACAACGCTGGTCTAAATTCACCTTGATTCAACCGATGTATATCGTGCCATTTAGCTTATTGTTCCAGTGGGGCGTAGCGATCCAGAATCTGGAGTTGGGCAAGGTATTGTATAAGCGTAAAACCATCGCGCAATTTAAACGTGAATGGCAGCCTGCACAAAAGAAAATCCTTAAGCAAATGTTTAAGGACTATGTGTTCTTTCCTTTGATTGCTGGGCCCTCTGCGATACCTGTATTTACAGGCAATCTGGTGGCAAACGGAATCCGTAATGTCTGGACCTTCAGTATTATTTTCTGTGGTCACTTTACCAAAGATGTCGAGGTGTTCCCTAAAGCTGTGTTGCAGGATGAAAGTCGTGGACACTGGTATATGCGCCAGATTCGCGGTTCATCAAACCTGACGGGTTCAGAAGCCTTTCATATTTTAACAGGACATTTGAGCCATCAGATTGAGCATCATTTATTCCCTGATATTCCTGCACGCCGCTACCGTCAGGTTGCACCTAAAGTACAGGCAGTCTGTGAAAAGTATGGTTTGAATTATAACAATGCCAGCTTTGTGAAACAGTTTGGTGAAGTGGTCGGACGTATTTTTAAATATGCACTGCCATTTAAAAAGTAAACTGTTCAGATAAAACAAAGCCCTGATTAATGTCAGGGCTTTGTTTTAGTAGCTATGAATGTTCTCTATTTGGGAACTTTTTTCTTTAAGCCTTATCTACAATTGTTCATACTGGGAATGATCTGAGTATTCATTTATTAAATATTAAAAATCTATTGTCGTAGAGAATTATTGGCTTAGACCATCCCAAAGTATTTAGGGATTTATATAATATCGAGTAAATGTCTGATCAAGTAGAGACCATAATAGGACAAGAATAGATGGCATCACTCAGTAAAAATAAAAGGTTTACGGGCAGTTGTTTATGTGGGGCAGTGAGCTTTCGGTTTTCTGTGACAAATATCAAAATGATGTATCGTTGTTATTGTAGTCTTTGTCGTAAGCAGAGTGGAGCTGCATCGAATGCATCCACTTTTGTTCAAGCGCAATTATTTCAATGGCAGCAAGGCGAACCATTCATTCAAACTTATATCAAGGATACTGGGTTTACCAGTTGCTTTTGCAAACAGTGTGGTTCGCCTGTCCCGAATGCACTGGCTATCAATCCAAAGATTATGTGGATTCCTTTGGGGCTCATTCTCGAAGAATTTACACCTGAACTTGAGTTAAATTTTTGTATGAATTCGGCAGTCAGTTGGGCAAAAGCATCTGAAATGCGAGTGGCATTTGATGAGCTGCCCGATTTGGTTGAACTGGAAAATTATTTTGCAATGAATAAATAAAAGCAGAAAACGAGCGTTTTCTGCTTTTATCATGATTCAAGTTTTATTTAAACTGGATCGAACCATTGGCGCTTACGGTAATTTTTGATTCACCAGCAGCCATATCCTGTGCAGGTGCAGCTTCAGCCATCGCAAACTTAGCCATACCACCGCCACGCATCATCGGTTGTGGGAAATAATTACTGGTATTGAGATTCAAGCTGACCAGATTATATTGACCTTTATTCCATGCTTGGGTAATGGCTTGAGCACGTTGCTGGAAGTTTTTAGATGCTTCAATCATCAGCTCATTTTCAACTTTTTTACGTTGTTCGTCCGACACGGTAAAGTTGATCGACTGAGTCTGGAAGCTTTGCTGTAACTCACTGATCAGCTGACTTGCTGCCTTGAAGTCTTTACTTTCAAGTTGGATCTCGGCACGGGCACGCCATTCTTTCAGTTTATTGCTGTCATTGTCATAAACAGGGTAAGTGCTTTGTGTACCTGTTTCGACTTTGACCTGATTATATTTACGTGCAATTGCTTGCGCCTGATTCATCAATTGATTGATCTGGTTTGATAGTTCAGCAGGTTGTTTGTTGCTTTTTTCAATAAAGAGTACGGCACGCATTTCATCATTTGCGACCTGACGTGAGGCATCTGCCTGAATATTTACAATGTTATAGTTCAAATTCTCTGTCTCATGAGCAAAAAGAGTTGGGCTGAGTGCAGCTCCGATCATCAATGTAGCAAGTGCTAAAGTACGCATAAAATTTTCCTTAGAATTTGATGTTGAAAATTTATTTTTTACAGATTTGATATTAAAAAGAACTGATGGTGAACTTCTGCATATTTTGTGGTGACTTTGTAAGGGATTAGCAGTGTTTTGCAACAGAAAAATAAAATGAAAAACTTTAAAAATTAATTAATTAGATCGATTGATTTGACCATTTATCTAAAAATGGAAGGGGGATTTAAAAAAGCTTACTTTCTTCCGCTTGTCACATAGTATGATCATAATTCATCATAGTTATTGGAATGATACATTTTTTCAATAAGATTAGATGACTGTCAGGCATAAAAAGTGTTTATTTTCTTGCAAAATTAGGTATCATCTCGCTCCTAGTTGAAAGATATAAACAAGTGTCTACACTAGATTCTAAAAAGCACCGAGTCAAACGACCGCAAGTCACCAGACTTATTTCTTTCACCCATATCAGAGATGGTAATTCGATATGAGCGTTACTTCCGTAAATCCTGCCGCTAATGCAACCAACGAATATTATCTGACTCGCCAAAGTCAGATGGAATCAAATGTTCGTAGTTATCCACGTAAATTACCGTTAGCGATAGCGAAAGCACAAGGCTGCTGGGTTACTGATGTTGAAGGTACAGAGTACCTTGATTGTTTAGCTGGGGCAGGAACATTGGCTTTAGGCCATAATCATCCTGCGGTGATTCAAAGTATTCAAGACACATTGGCAAGTGGTTTGCCATTGCATACTTTAGACTTAACGACTCCTTTAAAAGATGCGTTTACTGAAGCGCTGCTGGCTTATTTGCCAGGCGGTAAAGAAGAGTATTGCTTACAATTCTGTGGCCCAACAGGTGCAGATGGTACAGAAGCAGCAATTAAATTAGCAAAAACCTATACGGGTCGTAGCTCAGTGATTAGTTTCTCTGGTGGCTACCATGGTATGACGCACGGCGCGCTTGCAATGACAGGTAACCTGTCTGCGAAGAATGCTGTGAATGGCTTAATGCCAGGCGTTCAGTTTATGCCATACCCACATGAATATCGTTGCCCACTTGGTTTAGGTGGTGAAGCGGGTGTTGATGCTTTGACATACTACTTTGAAAACTTCATTGAAGATGTTGAAAGCGGTGTAACCAAACCTGCTGCTGTCATTCTTGAAGCGATTCAGGGTGAAGGCGGTGTTGTGACTGCACCTGTAAAATGGTTGAAAAAAATCCGTGAAGTGACTGAAAAGCACAACATCGTTTTAATCTTGGACGAAGTTCAAGCTGGTTTCGCACGTTCAGGCAAAATGTTTGCTTTTGAACATGCAGGAATCGAGCCTGATGTTGTGGTGATGTCTAAAGCGGTTGGTGGTAGCTTACCACTTGCAGTATTAGGTATTAAACGTAAGTTTGATGCATGGCAGCCAGGTACACACTCAGGTACATTCCGCGGTAACCAACTTGCAATGGGTACAGGTTTGGCATCACTTCAAGTGATCAAAGAACAAAACCTTGCTCAGAATGCGCAAGAGCGTGGTGATTTCTTACAGGCTGAGTTGAAAAAACTTGTGCAAGAATTCCCATGTATCGGTAATGTCCGCGGTCGTGGCTTGATGATTGGTATCGAGATCATTGATGAGCGTAAACCTGCTGATCATATGGGTTCTCATCCTGCAGATGCTCAGTTGGCAGCAGCGATTCAAGCCGCATGTTTCAACAATAAATTATTGCTTGAGAAAGGCGGTCGTAACGGTACAGTTATTCGTTTACTTTGCCCGTTAATCATCAACCAAGACGAATGTGTTGAAGTGATTGCTCGCTTCAAGAAAGCGATTGCTGAAGCATTAAAAGCAGTACGAGGCTAATTCATGGTTGATTTTGCAGAACATCGTAAAGCGTTACTCTGCAATGATGCTCAATCTATTGCTGACTATCAGTCAGCAATGGGCGAGGCGGTAAATGCCGTTTCAGCATGGTTGCAAAATGACAAGATGTACACGGGCGGCAGCATCAAGGATTTGCGCGAAGCAATCTCTTTTGCTCCTTCAAAAGAAGGCTTGGGTGTACAGCAGTCATTACAACGTATGGTTGAGCTTTTCCTCAACAAAAGCTTGAAAGTACATCACCCACATTCACTTGCACATTTACACTGCCCAACCATGGTGATGAGCCAGATTGCGGAAGTGTTGATCAATGCAACCAACCAATCAATGGACTCATGGGATCAAAGCCCAGCGGGTTCTTTGATGGAAGTACAGTTGATTGACTGGCTTCGTCAAAAAGTGGGTTATGGTGCAGGTCAGGCGGGTGTGTTCACTTCTGGTGGTACGCAATCAAACCTGATGGGCGTATTACTGGCACGTGACTGGTGCATCTCGAAAAACTGGAAAGACGAAAATGGCAAGCCATGGTCTGTTCAGCGTGATGGGATCCCGGCAGATGCAATGAAAAACGTCAAAGTCATCTGTTCTGAAAATGCACACTTCTCTGTGCAAAAGAACATGGCGATGATGGGCATGGGCTTCCAGTCTGTTGTGACTGTGCCTGTGAATGAAAATGCACAAATGGATGTCGATGCACTAGAAAAGACTATGACGCATCTTCAAGCCGAAGGCAAAATCGTCGCGTGTGTTGTTGCAACTGCGGGTACGACAGATGCTGGTGCGATTGATCCACTCAAGAAAATCCGTGAAATTACCACGAAGTATGGTTCATGGATGCACATTGATGCAGCTTGGGGCGGTGCACTGATTCTTTCAAATGACCATCGTGCAATGCTAGATGGTATTGAATTATCAGACTCAATCACGCTTGATTTCCATAAGCATTATTTCCAAAGCATTAGCTGTGGCGCTTTCTTGTTGAAAGACGAAGCAAACTATCGCTTTATGCATTATGAAGCAGAATATCTTAACTCTGCTTATGATGAAGAACATGGTGTACCTAACCTTGTATCTAAATCATTGCAAACGACTCGTCGTTTTGATGCATTGAAATTATGGATGACAGTTGAAGCATTAGGCGAAGAGCTTTATGGTTCAATGATCGATCATGGTGTGAAATTAACACGTGAAGTTGCTGATTATATTAAAGCAACAGCAGGTCTGGAATTGCTGGTTGAACCACAATTCGCTTCAGTTCTGTTCCGTGTCGTACCAGAAGGTTATCCTGCTGAATTCATCGATAGCTTAAACCAGAACGTTGCAGATGAATTGTTTGCACGTGGTGAAGCGAATATTGGTGTGACTAAAGTTGGTAATGTTCAATCATTGAAAATGACCACTTTAAGTCCAGTTGCAACGCTTGAAAACGTTCAGAACTTGTTGGCACTTGTGCTTGCAGAAGCTGATCGTATTAAAGATGCAATTGCTGCGGGAACTTATGTGCCAGCGATTGATTAATTTCAGTCTGGCAGATACATCGAAATAAAAAAGAGGTCCATTCAGGGCCTCTTTTTTATTTCGGATTAAAATTAAATTTAAGCATAGATTAGGCTGCAAAAATTGGATTGAATCCCATTTTCCTTAGAAGTCGGCGATACATGCTTGAGCTACGATCTGCGGGAAAGTGAGCTTCCATCGATAAATCCAGTGGCAGATATTCAGGTTTCTGTGTTTCGACAATGAGTCGATCTTCTTCAAAAATTTGCAAATTGAAGGTATAGGCATCTTCAACAGGTAAATCTTTGTCATAATTACGGCAGATTGGTGCAAATAGCCGAGTTTGTCTGGCACTTACGGGAGACGCGGCATTCATGATCACCTGTTTGCTTTGATTTGGGAAATGTATGGTGAGCGTTGCAATAAAAGGCAGGCTGATTTCAAAATGTCGGAGCCAGTTAAAATTGTCTTGCCCACGTTGCGCTGTTCCGATCGGATAGCGACCGACACTGCTGATATAATCCGCACTGAATCCATAACTGGTTTCTGTGGTGCTATAGTCTGGCACTTCAACATCGTCAGGGTCACCAAAAGTATCAGGATGGACCCAAGCAAAATGAGCGACATCAATAAATCCTTCTAGCTGACGACCAGCAAAACAATTCAGATCTACAAACGGACATACCAGTTGCTGATAGTCTGAATCATCCCAGTACGGCATGTCAGGAATGACAGGTTTATCATCAGGACCAGCTGCTAAGCAGCACCAGATCAGTCCATACTTTTCAGTGGCAGCATATGTTTTCAAATGGAAACGATCAGAAATTTTATGCTGTGGATGCGCTGGAATACGGTTGCATTTACCTTCATGCCCAAAGCGTAATCCGTGATAGCGACAGACGATGCCTTGACCGTCATGATGCCCAAGGCTCAGCGGCACCCCACGATGTGGGCAAACATCTTTTGCAACAATGAGTTCATCTCCCATTTTGTAGATGACCAATGGCATATCGAGCAACATGGCTGGCGTTGGTTGTTCCGAAATATCACGGGCGAGCGCAATCGGGTACCAGTGCTGAGCAAGCAACTGCCAATCATGCTCTGAAAAAGTCATATGCACGGGTAAATCTATAGGATTAAAGCTTGCGATCACTTTGCTGTTCATCTTCTTATCTTCTGGCTCATTTATATTGAATATAACCAAGCCAGCCGTTCTAAGAAATTTCAATTAATTGAATGAAGTGTTGCTACTTTTAGAACACTGGATCTGAACTTAAATTATGTAGTTAGGGGGACATAGGCTGCTACTAATATGACAGAGGGGTATTCATTGAGCCTCATTTTCACATGAATCATGTCTACAGCCGATACGATGGTTTTTTATGATAACTCAGTAGAGAAATGTAGCTGTTATGCACAAACTGTGCATTTTGAATCTGAATCAGAAATAATTATGCATAAACTGTGGTGCACAAATTCCATATTGTAGTGATAGATGCTCAATATTTTGATGGATAGATGTCATCCATTTTGTACTTGCGGCCTATAGCGTAGGTTCGATAAGGCAAAAAATCATGATTACAATGAACAGAAGGAACAAGGCATGCAACAATTGAATATGCAAAATGAATTTAAACTTATTATTAACGGTCAATCTTGTTTAGGTGAACAAGGTGAACTTGATATTATTAATCCTGCAACAGGCACTGTTGCAGCACGTTGTGCCAAAGCTTCTGTTGCTCAGGTGAATCAAGCGATCGCTGCGGCAAAGCAAGCATTTAAAAGCTGGCAGCGTTGTCCGCATGAAGAACGTAAAAATATACTCAACAAAATTGCCGATGGTATAGAAAAGCACGCTGAAACTTTGGCTGAATTGGTAGTATTGGAACAAGGTAAGCCATTGGCATTGGCACAAATGGAAGTGCAGGGTGCGATTGGCTGGACACGTTATACCGCAAGTCTGGACTTACCCGTGGATGTCTTGGAAGATAGCGAGCAGAAACGTATTGAACGTCACTATCAACCTTTAGGTGTGGTTGCTTCAATCACGCCGTGGAACTGGCCGCTGATGATTGCCGTCTGGCATATTATGCCTGCTTTACGTGCAGGTAATGTGGTCATTAATAAACCATCTGAATTTACACCTTTAGCCACTTTAAAACTGTGTGAAATCATTCAGCAAGAAGTGCCAGCAGGTGTTATTTCGATTGTGGTTGGTGATGGCGAAATTGGTGAAGCACTATCAACCCATCCAGATATACAAAAGGTTGTTTTTACCGGTTCGACCAAAACTGGTCAACATATTATGTCTGGTGCAGTAAAAACCTTAAAACATTTAACGCTAGAGCTTGGCGGTAATGATGCGGGTATCGTATTACCAGATTCAGATCTCGACCAGATTGCCCAACGTATTTTTAATGTCGCATTTTTAAATGCAGGGCAAACCTGTGCTGCCTTAAAACGTCTATATGTACATGAAAGCCAATATGATGCTTTAGCACAAAAACTTGCTGATATTGCCAATGCGCAGATCGTGGGAGATGGCATGGCATCTGAAACGACCTTTGGGCCAGTACAAAACCAGATGCAATATCAGAAAGTTAAAGCTTTGATTACTGATGCGATTGCGCAGGGAGCGAATGCTTTATCGGGTGATCAAGCATTACCTGAACAGGGTTATTTTATTGCACCGACCATTCTCATAGGACTGGATGAAACATGCCGCGTCGTGCAAGAAGAGCAGTTTGGCCCAGTGTTGCCGATTCTCAAATATACCAGTATTGATGATGCGATCGCACGCGCCAATGTGAGTGAATTTGGATTGGGTGGATCAATCTGGTCGAGTGATCTGAAAGCAGCACAATTCTATGCAGCGCAGCTTGAATGCGGCACAGTGTGGATTAATACCCATGCTGAAATTGTACCGCATGCACCTTTTGGTGGTTGGAAAATGTCTGGTGTCGGTGCCGAATTTGGTATGGAAGGGTTAATGGAAAATACCATTGGGCAAACGCTGCATATCAATAAAGTTTAAGTTTTTTATAATTTTAAGGCGGATTCGATATCCGCCTTTTTGTTTTTATTGATGCTCGCTATCGCTCGACCTAAGTCGCAGGGTGATAGCTATGGCTTTTGGCTTTACTCATAAAATGATTCTGTTCCTTGATTTTTTTTAACACAATGTAAGATTTAATATGTCCAATAAAACCATAAGATAGCAGCCGCTCTGTGACAAACTGGGAAAGCTGTTCCAGATTTTCCGCCACCACTTTTAAAATAAAATCGGCATCGCCACTAATTGAAAAAGCATCCTGAATATTGTCTTCTGCCTCAATCAAATCCTGAAATGCTTGTTGTGACTTGGCTTCATGGATGCGCAGATTAATATGGATCATCGCTGTCACCTCCAAACCTAAAGCCTGTTGGTGAATGCGCGCAGCATAACCTAGAATCACGCCTTTTTGCTCCAGTAGCTGCCGTCGTCTGGAACACTGGGAAGCAGATAAACCGATTAAATCTCCCACTTCCTGATTGGTGAGCCGTCCATTCTTTTGTAATGCCTGAATGATTTGCCAGTCGAACTTATCCATTGCATAAAATCCTTTTATGATACACAAATATTGTATTTTTATTAAAATGCGTTTTCATTATGCACGAAATCTAAAAGGTAGATGAAATATTATTTTTCTATGGAATAAAAATGGCCTCAAAGGATATAGAGTGATGTTCATAGAAATTGGTGATTTTTTAAATCTTCGTCTTAAGCAAATGGGTATCCTGCACCTCTTTGGCGTACCTGGTGATTTTAACCTTTCCTATCTCGAACAAGTTGAAGCGGACTCACAACTCGAATTTATTGGCAATTGTAATGAATTAAACGCTGCCTATGCAGCAGACGGTTATGCACGGATCAACGGTTTTGCAGCCTTGACCACTACTTATGGTGTCGGTGATTTAAGTGCGATTAATGGTATTGCAGGGGCTTATGCCGAAAATGTACCTGTGGTGCATATCTCAGGTATTCCACCGTTGCATGTGGTTCAGAAGGGCACTTTGGTGCATCACACTCTGGTGGATGGTAATTACGACAATATCATGAACTGTATGAAAGAGTTTACTGTGGCACAGACGCGTTTAACGCCTGCCAATGCTGCATTTGAAATTGATCGTGTGTTACGTCAGTGTTTTCTTGATCGTCGTCCAGTTCATATCCAGCTGCCTTCAGATATTACCCATGTCAAAATTGAAGTGACAGATCGCCCGTTGGATTTGTCTTATCCTGCGGTCGAGCCAGAGCTGCTACAAAGTGCTGTGGCGAAGCTATGTGAAGTGATTGGTTCTGCTAAAAATCCAGCATTGTTAATTGATAATGAAGCGTCAGTATTTGGGGTGACCTCATTGCTGAATGATTTATCGCAGAAATGTTCGATTCCTTTTGCCAGCATGCTCACCGCGAAAAATATTATGGACGAAAGTTCACCACGTTATGTGGGGACGTATGTTGGTGGCGCAAGTCAGCCGAATGTTCGTAGTACCATTGAGCAATCCGACTGCCTGATTGGTGTTGGGGTACGTTTTTCTGATGTGGGGACGGGCGTTTTTACCCATCAGATCGCCACCGAAAATTATATTGAAATCAAACCCTATGCCTTGACGATTTTCGGTCAGGATTATCCGGGTATTGAGATTGGACAGCTTTTGGTTGAACTGAATAAGAAAGTTGCGCCACGTAAACTCATCAAACCCATCCTAGAAAAACAACAACCCCAAGTCATCGATGTTCCAGAACAGCAAAAGCTCAGTCAAGATATTCTCTGGAATGCGGTCGCTGATTTTCTTAAAGAAGATGATGTCATTATTGGAGAGGTCGGTACTTCGAACTCAGCTTTGGCAGGCTTAAAGCTACCTGCAACGGCTAAATATATTGCCCAGCCACTTTGGGGTTCGATCGGTTATACCTTACCAGCTTTGCTCGGCAGTTTATTGGCTGCACCAGAACGTCGTCAGATTCTGTTTATTGGTGATGGTTCGTTCCAATTAACCGTACAGGAGCTTTCAACCATTATCCGTCATGGGCTTAAACCCATTATCTTCTTATTGAATAATGGTGGTTATACCATCGAACGTTTGATCATGGGGGAAAATGCAGCTTATAACGATATTCAAAACTGGCGCTATACCGAAATTCCAGCTGTCTTTAATGGCAAACATCAATATAAGAGCTGTGTGGTTGAGACAGTTGGCCAACTTAAGCAGACCTTGGACACGATGCATCAGTTTGATGGTCTGACTTTTATCGAATTAAAGCTTCCTGCAATGGATGCGCCATTGAGCCTGAAGAAGTTTGCTTCGGTGATTGCACGCTTTGACTATGGGGATCGTGGCTATGAAATTCTCAAGCAGCGTTCTCAAAAGATCCCCTATCAAAAAGTGATTTCATTCTAGTTCATTTAGAAGACAGGAAAGTCTTCAAATTTATAAATTGATAAGAAAGCGAATGAGATTCGAAGCTAAATGATTGGCTTCGGATCTAACGCTGCATAAAGGTGTACAGGATGTGACACACACATTGGAGTTAAGTGATGGATGTAGACAATAAACATGAGTTAAAACAAGGTCTATCCAATCGGCATATTCAGCTGATTGCATTAGGCGGTGCGGTAGGCACAGGATTGTTTTTAGGCATCTCGCAAACCATTAAATTGGCGGGACCTTCGGTTCTACTTGGATATGCATTGGCAGGTGTCATTGCTTTTTTAATTATGCGCCATTTAGGTGAAATGGTGGTCGAGGAACCCGTGAGTGGTTCCTTTAGTTATTTTGCCAATAAATACTGGGGCCCAATGGCTGGCTTTATGTCTGGCTGGAATTATTGGGTGCTTTATGTGCTGGTCAGTATGGCCGAACTGAGTGCGATTGGTACCTTTGTGCAGTTTTGGTGGCCCGAGCTACCCACATGGATCACGGCTTTATTCTTTTTCCTCCTGATTAACGGGATCAATCTGGTCAATGTCCGCTTCTTTGGAGAATCCGAGTTCTTATTCTCCTGTATCAAGATTTTCGCCATCCTGAGCATGATTGGTTTTGGACTTTATTTATTGATCTCTGGCAGTGCAGGTCCGCAAGCGAGTGTTGCAAACTTATGGCAATTCGGTGGATTTTTTCCAAACGGAATGCATGGTTTCATCATGTCGATGGCAGTGATCATGTTTGCTTTTGGTGGTCTTGAGTTGATTGGTATTACTGCGGCTGAGACCAAAAATCCAGATAAAACCATTCCTAAAGCGGTGAACCAGATTGTTTATCGTATCCTGATTTTCTATATCGGTGCGATTGGCGTATTGCTGTGTTTATTTCCGTGGAATCAGTTGGCGGAAGGTGGTAGTCCTTTTGTGCTCATTTTCCAGTCCTTGGATAGTCATGGTGTTGCAAATGTTTTGAACTTTGTGGTGCTGATTGCGGCAATTTCAGTTTATAACAGCTGTATTTATTGTAATAGCCGTATGTTGCATGGTCTGGCAATGCAGGGGAATGCACCTAAAATCCTGCAAAAGGTTAATCGTCGTGGGATTCCAATGGCAGCAGCTATTGTTTCTGCTTCCGTGACAGCACTTTGTGTGGTGGTGAATTACTTGATGCCGGGCAAAGCGTTCCAGTTTTTAATGATGCTGGTAGTTGCAGCTTTGGTGGTGAACTGGTTAATGATTTCATGGACGCATCTTAAATTTAGAAAAGCCATGCAACAGCAGCAACATATAACCAAGTTTAAAAGCATTTTTAGTCCTTGGAGTAATTATCTCACCATCGGTTTTATCTTCTGTATTTTACTGATTATGAGCTTAACCCCTGATATGCGACCAGCAGTAGTGCTTGTTCCAATCTGGCTTGCTATTTTGGCGGTGGTGTATGTGTTCAAATATAAGAAAAAAGAAGTAATGTCGACAGAAGCTCAGCCGAATGTTTGAATCTGAACTGGTCTGACAGTTGAAAAAGGAGTTCAAATTTGAGCTCCTTTTTTATTCGTAGTGGAACAGGCTGTGAGAGCGCCATTTAAAATGTCATGTTTTGTCTAAAAATTAGATTTTTCTCAATAAAAGTTTGCCAACAAATCTAGGTATTTTATAAGCAGGTATAAAAAATGAATAAAGATGATTTCAAGTGTATTGGAAATCACCTTAAAAAAGAGAACAATAAGATGTTTAATCAATGGCCTGCATTAATGAGTTTTATAAAGCCTTTACATAAAGTGCTGGACACACCTGCTATCTCATCTAAACAGTCTTTATTTCAAGAATATGCTTTGGACTCTAAACATCGGGCTCAACAGCGCGGCTGGAGCCGTTACGGAATTATTATCCCGGATTTACCCGCACCGCATCATTTTTTCACTTTTCTTTCGATTATAAGTTCATCGGGGAATGAAGCAGTTGAATCAGATCCATTCTTAAAAACCGATTTGGGTGACAATGCCATGATCGTGGCCGGCACGGCTGCAAAAATGGCCCGACATTTCCAAAGTTATTCGACTCCACAAAATAGTCAGTCTTCTGCCAGTAATCCATTTTTTAAAGTGGGCAAAGACATCACCATAGAAGGAGCGTATCCAGATTATCATGTCGTGGTACGACAGTCTGAGTTTAAGCTTGATATTCGGTTAAAGAATGCAGATCAAGTTTCATGGTTTGTTCAAACGCCGATGTTTGATCACTTTAGTTTACTGTCTCATTATGAAGGCTATTGTCATTATCAGGGTGACATGCAAAAAATTTCAGGCTTATGCGCATTTGAATATTCCTTTTGTACGGCATTCAATTCCTCCTCTCATCTTTCAAATCAAAAGATTCCACTGGATTTTAGTACCTATCATATTATTTCTTTAGATAAACACACGCAGCTTTTACTCAATGAAACCCATTTTAATGGACAAAAAGTGGTGAATAAGGCTTTTCTCAGAAATCTTGAGAGCGACCATTTAAGACTAATAGCCGAATTTGAAGTATTGAGTTATCAGTCCCGTTTAGCTGTGGCTGAAGATGGACGTATTATCAAATTGCCTTATCAGTTTCAATGGATTGTAAAAAATATGGAAGGGCAGATTGAGATTCGTTTAAAAGGTGAAGTCGATACACCTATGCTTTATGGGATTGGCGATGGTTATGTGGGTGGATATTTTTATGAAGGCGTCTATAAAGAACGCGTAATTGAAGGGCGTGGCTATATGGAATATGTGGATCGTCGAATCGAAAAGCAGGCCTAATCACTAGTGGATAAAAAGCGAATCGTACCTACACAATCTTTGTTGGTCTGATCAATCAATATGTTTAAGCATTGCATTATGAAAATAGTGCATGCGGATGCATGACCTATTTTCAGCCATAATGAGAGAGCATCAAAAAGGCGGGAACTTATCATGCACAAGGTTAAGTTGAAGATCATGTTCTAGATAAGCTTTTAAACTATCCAATACTGTTGTAAAACCGCCAGTACTATCAATAATAAAAGCAATGAGTTCATCGCCTTGTAAGGCAATATTGTAGTTCTGGATTCTGAGATAGGTTTGTGTTTCATTTATTTTTTCAAAGTTATAGTCCACGGTACTGCTGGGTTCACCCCATTGGATCTGGATCAATTCATTTGCAATTATTTTTGTCACCATGACTTTTGTAGAAACTTGGTACTTCTCCCATGTCCAAGTCACTGTATGACCTTGTTCTAGTTTGCCTGTGGATGAGCTGAACCAGAATTTTGAGGTAATTTCAGGATCAATGAATGCTTCGAATACCTTAGAAATTGGTTTGCGAATCATCATTTGTGTTTCAATTGTGACAGGATTTGGCATTGTATCTGTCCTTTTTTATAGAGAATAGTCATAAAACATATATAAACTAACCTTTTAACCCAAGATGCTTTTTGTTAATTGAGATTTTTTTATTTTATAAAAATTTAATTAAATTAAGTGGTTGTGTTTTTATTTCTCATTGTTTATGACAAATGTGAAAGCTGGAATACGATTTTATGACGGATCACATGCTAAAAATAGATGGTGGAAAATGACCATCACAAAAGCGTCATAAAGTTGTCACTTAATTGTCATATTATCTGCTCAAAATGCAGTTAACCAAAGTACAACACTTAACTTGAAAAGAGTTGTAAATCAAATTGCATTAATGAGAGAAAACAGAATGCGCTTAAATCCACGTCACATCGCAATTGCATTAGCTGTATCTGGGGCAACTGTAGCAACGACTGCAAATGCAGCTCGTGATACGATTCAAATTGCTGGTTCATCTACTGTATTACCGTTTGCAAGTATTGTTGCTGAAGAGTTTGGCAACACTTTCCCTCAATTTAAAGCACCTGTTGTCGGTTCAGGCGGTACTGGTGGTGGTTTGAAACAATTCTGTCAAGGTGTTGGCGATAACACGATTGATATCGCAAATGCTTCACGTCAAATTAAAGATTCAGAATTGGATACATGTAAAAAATCTGGCGTAAACCAAGTACAAGAAATCAAAGTGGGTTACGACGGTATTGTATTCGCTTCAAATGTTAAAAAAGCAGCGTATAAATTAAAACCAGTTCATGTCTTCATGGCATTATCTGCACAATTACCTTCAAATGGTAAATTGGTTGCAAACCCTTATACAAACTGGAATCAAATTGATAAATCATTACCAAATGAAGCGATCACTTTAGTGATCCCTGCTTCTAACCACGGTACACGCGAAGTTTTCCAAGAGAAAATGGTTGATGCGGGTTGTGAAGCATTTGATTACTACAAAAACTTAAGTAAAGATGACCAGAAGAAAGCATGTTCAACTTTCCGTAAAGATGGCCGTGTGATCGAGATCGCTGGCGACTATACTGAAACATTGGCTCGCTTGAAAACTTCTCCAAACGCTGTGGGTGTATTTGGTTTAGGGTTCTATGACTCAAACCGCGATAAATTACGCGTAGCAACAGTAAATGGCGTAACACCTTCAGAAAAAACAGTATTGGATGGTAGCTACCTTGTTTCTCGTCCATTATTCTTCTACGTGAAAGGCGAACACTTGAAATCAATCAAAGGCTTGCCACAATTTGCAGAATTCTTCTTGAACAAGAAAATTTCTGGTAAAGGTTCTAAATTAGAAAAAGCTGGTTTGATTCCTTTAAGTGATAAAGAGCGTGCAAAAATCCTAGCTGATTTCAAAGCAGGTAAATCAGTTAAATAATATTGTTAAAAGGGAGGCTGGTGAGACTTAGGTTCATCAGCCTTTTTGTCTAGCTAAGTTTTTTCAAATCATGAAAATTGGGAAAACAGTGGAGATTACATGAATCTGCTACTTATCGGTGTGTTATTAGCCCTTGTGGCAATTGCATATCAAATCGGGCTGAGCAAAAGCCGTAACCTAGCAGGTAAGGGAAATAACTCAGCAGCACTACATTCTCGTCCAGGATATTATGGGGCATTGGTTGCGCTGTGGTGTGGTGTTCCTGCTTTTTTAATTTTGATTATTTGGAACTTGGTTGAACCAAGTGTTTTACAACATATTATTTTTAATAATATCCCTGCTTCTGTAAGTTCAACTTTAGATGCGGCTGGGCGTGATGTATTAACCAGTCGTGTGCAAGCACTGGCTTCTGGTTTTGGGGTAACTGATCAGCCAGCAGCTTATGAGTTAGCAGCAGCACAAGAGCTTTCAAAATTCCAGACCATTGGTTCTTTTGCCAAATTGGCCGTTGTGATTAGTGCTGGATTGGCGGGACTGGTTTGGGCAAAACGTCATGTTAGTCAACAATTCCGCGCACGTAACCAAGTTGAAAAGGCAGTTAATGTCGGTTTGATTTTGTGTTCTGGCGTCGCGATCCTGACCACGATTGGTATCGTGCTCTCCATGCTGAATGAAGCATTGCACTTTTTCCGTTTCGTCAGTCCTTTTGATTTCTTCTTTGGTACGGAATGGAGCCCAGGCTTTAGTACATCTGGTAACGCAGAAGGAAGCTACGGCATTTTACCCTTAATCTGGGGTACCTTAATGGTGAGTGGTATCGCACTACTTGTTGCTGTACCAGTCGGATTGATGATCGCGATCTATTTGGCAGAGTATGCGTCTCCTAGTTTACGTGCTTGGGCAAAACCAGCGATTGAAGTATTAGCGGGTATTCCAACGATTGTTTACGGTGTATTTGCCTTAATGATCATTGGTCCGTTCTTCAAAATGTTAGGTGAACAAGTCGGCTTACATATCAATGCGACCAGTGCACTGACCGCAGGCTTTGTGATGGGTATCATGATTATCCCATTCGTTTCTTCACTTTCAGATGATATCATTACACAGGTTCCACGTGCATTACGTGATGGTTCTTTGGGCTTAGGGGCAACCAAGTCTGAAACTATTCGCCAAGTGGTTTTACCTGCGGCTTTACCCGGAATTGTTGGGGCATTCCTGTTGGCCGCTTCTCGTGCGATTGGTGAGACCATGATTGTGGTATTAGCAGCAGGGAATAGTCCATTACTGCATGTGAATCCATTAGAAGCCGTTTCGACAGTTACCGTAACGATTGTGAACCAATTAACTGGCGATACTGACTTTGCCAGCCCGCAAGCTCTAGTGGCATTTGCTCTAGGTTTAACGTTGTTTGTCATTACTTTGGGTCTAAACATTATTGCACTGTATATCGTGCGTAAATATCGTGAGCAATACGAATGAGTTCATCAAATACAAGTTCTATGGATGCGTTAGATCCAAAAGTAGCTGCTGAACAACGTGAACAGCGCAAAAGAAAAATCCAGAGCTCTTTGGCTAAGCGTCATCGTCAGGAAAAGGCATTCCGTTTTTCTGGTTTTGCTGCGGTTGTGATTGGTCTTGCTTTTGTCGCTTTACTTTTCGGTAGTATTTTAAGTAAGGGCTTACCAGCATTTTGGCAAAATAGTCTAACTGTACCTGTATATTTCGATCCAGCAATTATCAATGCGGGTGCAAAACCAAAAATAACAGCAGGGGAAACACCTGCACATTTTGAAGAGCGTATGGTGGCTTGGCAAACCGAGATGGGCATGGTGGATTGGGATGCCCTGATCGTGAATGGCGTGGTTGCTAAAGATAAGGCTTTAGAATCTCAACGTGACGAATTAAGTAGTTTGTATACCAGCTCTGAAACCTATCGTCTTCGTGATATGGTGCTTAAAGATCCATCGTTAATTGGCACCAAAAAAGAAATTAAATTTTTGGCAGATGCGAATGTTGACGTCTGGTTAGCAGAAAATATTGACCGTTCTTTACCTGATGATCAACAACAGTTAAGTCCAGAGGTTCGTCAGCTTGCAGACAAATTGAAGGCACAAGGCATCATAACAAATAGCTTTAATACCAATTTGTTCTTTAGCCCAGACTCTCGTAGTTCTCCTGCAACCAGTGGTTTGGCGGGTGCATTTATGGGCTCACTGTTCATGATGCTGATCGTGATTGTGATCTCTATTCCGATTGGTGTTGCAAGTGCAATCTATCTTGAAGAGTTTGCGCCAAAGAACATGATGACCGATATTATTGAAGTTAACATTAACAATTTGGCTGCTGTTCCTTCAATCGTGTTTGGTTTGTTGGGTGCAGCGATCTTTATTAGCTGGATGCATTTACCATTATCTGCACCGCTAGTGGGTGGTCTGGTACTGAGCTTAATGACTCTGCCAACTGTGATCATTACCACGCGTGCATCGTTAAAAGCAGTACCTCCTTCGATTCGTCAGGCCGCTTTGGGTCTCGGGGCTTCAAAGGTTCAAACTATTTTCCATCATGTTCTGCCTTTAGCATTACCAGGGATTTTAACTGGTGCAATTATTGGGGTGGCGCAAGCATTAGGTGAAACGGCTCCATTATTATTAATTGGTATGAGTGCCTTTGTTGCAAGTGTTCCGACAACGCCATTAGATCAGGCGACTGCATTACCTGTACAAATTTATTTATGGCAAGGTAATGAATTACGTAACTTCTTTGAAGGACGTACAGCAGCAGCGATTATTGTGTTACTTGCACTCATGATCAGTTTAAATGGCCTAGCTATCTGGCTCCGTAAGAAATTTGAAGTGCGTTGGTAATTGAGGAGAGTACAATGAATACGATTGATATTATGAACGCCGTAGAAAAGGATAAATCAGTGAATCCACAGCAAACAGAATTTACGTCATCTGAAGCGCAAGTTAAGCAATCAAATACTGCATTTGTCTCTCAGTTCGAAACGGCGGCTTCAACTAAGAAACCTCAGACAAGTGAAGTGAAAATCAGTACCAAAGATGTTCATGTGTATTATGGTGAAACTGAGGCAATCAAAGGGATTGATCTGGATGTATACCAAAATGAAGTGATTGCATTCATTGGGCCATCAGGTTGTGGTAAATCGACTTTCTTACGTACCCTAAACCGTATGAATGACACGATTGATAGCTGTCGTGTAACGGGTAAGGTGACACTCGATAATCAAGATATCTATGATCCAAATCTTGATGTCGTTTTACTTCGTGCACAAGTGGGTATGGTATTCCAGAAGCCAAACCCATTCCCGAAATCCATTTTTGATAACGTTGCGTATGGCCCTAAATTGCATGGTTTGGCACGTGACAAATATGACTTGGAAGAAATTGTAGAAAACAGCTTGCGTAAAGCGGGCTTATGGGAAGAAGTCAAAGATCGTTTAAGTCAGCCGGGTACTGGTTTGTCGGGTGGTCAACAGCAACGTCTATGTATTGCCCGTACCATTGCAGTAAGCCCAGAAGTGATTTTGATGGATGAACCATGTTCAGCACTTGATCCAATTGCGACAGCAAAGATTGAAGAACTGATCTCAGAACTTTCAGAGCAATATACCATTGCAATCGTGACTCACTCGATGCAACAGGCGGCACGTGTTTCTGACCGTACGGCTTACTTCCATTTGGGTGATCTGATTGAAGTAAACTCGACTGAGAAAGTCTTTACTCAACCTGACCATCAATTGACTGAAGCGTACATTACAGGTCGTTTTGGTTAATAAAACCCAGATCAATCAAAGAGCCTACGGGCTCTTTTTTTATTATATAAATGAAAATAAATCTATTTTTCAAATTCACTATTGAATTTTTATTCAGCAGGCCACATCTTAGATGGATAAAGCCGAATTTATAGAGCATTACTGTATGTTATTCCATTTACCTAAATTTCCCGCTGAAATTCGTATTAGTCATTTAAATGCGCGTGTGAATGAACAAAGAAAAAAAATTGCGCAAACAACAGCTTCTCGTTTGGAATTACTGCAACTGGTGCAACAACTTGCCAAAGAAGCAAAAGTTCGTCGTAAGAATGATCAAAAAATTTACGTACTCGATTTTAAAGGAGACGTACAAGCCTCTGCCGTTGATACGATTCGTGAAGAAATCACCTTGATCTTGGCAACTGCAAAAGCTGGACATGACCGCGTTGTTGTTCGTCTGGAAAGTCCGGGTGGTATGGTGCATGGGTATGGTCTGGCAGCAGCCCAACTGGTGCGTTTACGCGATGCGGGTTTTCATGTCACGATCTGCGTAGATAAAGTTGCAGCGAGTGGCGGTTATATGATGGCGTGTATTGCTAATGAAATCATTTCAGCACCATTCGCTGTGGTGGGTTCAATCGGCGTGGTTGCTCAAGTTCCTAATTTTAATCGTTTGTTAAAACAACACAATGTTGATTTTGAACTGTACACCGCAGGTGAATACAAACGTACAGTCACCATGTTTGGTGAAAACACGCCAGAAGGTAAGGCGAAGTTCGAAGAAGAGTTACAGCAAACGCATGCTTTATTTAAGCACTTTGTAGAGAAATATCGTCCACAACTGGATGTTGCAAAAGTCGCAACAGGTGAGCACTGGTATGGCGAAGATGCGCGCGAGTTGAATCTGGTTGATACCTTACAGACGTCAGACGAATACTTGCTGAGCCTACTGCCAAAACATGATATCTATGTGATTAACACGCGTAAACGCCCAACCTTTGGCGAAAAGCTCGGTTTACAAGCTGCGCAAATGGCTGAGAGTTTGGTTCCAGCTGTGATGAGTAAAATTACAGATAGTCTTGCGAAAGCAAACAGCACGCTTGTCCAAATGCGTGATCCAAAATTCTAATTGAAGCGTTTTAAAGAAAACCAGTCTGATGAGGCTGGTTTTTTATATGAATTAAAAATATAGGTTATTTTTTATAGTCTGTTTTTTGAACGTATGGTCAATTTAAATTAAACAGAACAAAAGCGATTGAATAGATTGTTGTTCAGAGAATGTTTTGATATTTTAAATGCAGATGAATTACTTAACTATTCATTAATCGACAAATAGATAAAAATATAATTGATAAGTGAGCATAAAAATGACAAGAGTTGTCGTTTCTTCGAAGAAAAATTCGAATATTTTACAAGATGGACAAATAAAAGCGATCATTCTAGATCAGCCTTCGATTGTCCAGATTGGTGTAAATCAGGACGATATCAAATCTATTATGAAACAAGGTAATGATCTTGTCATTACACTAAAAAACGGTGAAAAAATCATTATTAGTGATTTTTATACTGATGCAAATGTCACTGAACATACTTTGGCTTTTCCAGAAGAAGACGGAAGCTATAGCATTGCTCAATTTGATGATTCGGGCCAGTTCGTCCGTTATGTGCCGACAACACAACTGACTCAATTTGCTTATACACAACCACCTTCACAGACGATCGCAACGTCAGATGGTGCAGAAGACTTAGGCATTACCAAATCGCAATTGCTCAAAGCAGGATTGGTCGCTTTAGCAGCAGAAGGGTTATATTTACTGGCTGTCAAAGATGATGATGACGATAAGAAAAAAAGCGAGCCTCAAGAGATTGACCGAACTCCTCCAGCAATTAAGGCTGTAATAGATACAAAGGACTCGCAAACGATAACTGTAAAAACGGAAGCAAATGCTGCAATTAAAATTATAGATAAAAATGGACAAATAATTGCAACTGGACAAGCGGATGCTCAGGGTAACTACACTTTTAAATTACCTACTCCTTTACCCGCTGGTGAAAATGTTACCGTAACAGCAACAGATAGTGCTGGAAATACGTCAAAAAGCGATGTTATCGGTAATAAAGATGTCACGGCACCAGATGCGCCTACCGCCCAGCTCAATGCCGATGGAACTATCGTAACGGGTAAGACTGAGGCCAATGCCAAAGTCTCTATTTATGATGCAGATGGCAAGTTGCTTGGTACCGTCACCGCAAATAAACAGGGTTTATATTCGATTAAAGTTTCACCTCCATTGACCAGCGAGAAGGGCGGAACTGTTGTTGCAGAGGATGCGGCAGGAAATAAATCGACACCTTCAAAAGTTTTTGCTGGCAAGGATACTGTTGCACCTGATCAACCGACAGTTGAAGTGAATAAAGAAGGGACTTCAATCGTAGGTCGGGCAGAAGCCAATAGCAAAGTTGTGATCAAAGATGCTGATGGTAAGGTGATTGGGAGTGGTACTACAGATGCACAAGGCAAGTTTGAGATTAGCCTGTCACCTGCTTTAGCTGCCGATAAAAAGGGTTCTGTCGTACTGGAAGATGCAGCTGGCAACGTCTCAAAACCTCTTGAAATTACCACAGGTAAAGACACCATAGCGCCAGATAAAGCCGCAGCCCAGATTAACGCAGCGGGTGATACCGTTACAGGTATCGCTGAAGCAAATAGTAAAGTTGAAATCAAGGGCCCGGATGGTAAAACGATTGGGACAGGTACGGTTGGAGCTGATGGGAAATTTACCATCACCATATCTCCAGCTTTAACTGATAAAAATATAGGTAAAGTGTACATCATTGATGCGGCTGGCAATCGTTCGGATGCCACCGATGTGCTGGGAGCCAAAGATACCATTGCACCCAATAAGCCTGTCTTGCAAACTGTCACTGATGATGTGGGGCCTGTAAAAGGCGCAGTTGCTGCGGGTGCAAATACCGATGATACCAAGCCGACACTATCGGGCATCGGTGAAGCAAAGGCGGTGCTGACGATTTATGATAATGGTCAACCCGTGGGTACTGTAACAGTCGGGGACAATGGGAAATGGAGTTTTAACTTCACCCAAGAGCTGGGATTAGGTGCACATAAGATCACATTAACCCAGACTGATGCTGCGGGTAATATCAGTGAAATGAGTGATGGATTCAGCTTTAATGTTGTTGCCCCAACCACGACGGCATCACTACAAAGCGAAGCTCCAGAATCTGCTGTGGCACAAGCTTCATTGGTTGACTCCATCAATCTGGATGCTTTTCAAGCCAAACAGGTGGCTGCATCTCCTTCATCTTCAGCAGAAAAGTTAAACCTACATGAATTGTTGTCTGTTCCTGAGCAATCAAGCAGTCAGGTAGATGATGTCTTAAATCAAATTATTTCAACTCAAACACCATCGACCACTGCAACAGGCTCAAGCAGTCATAATGTCGAAAGTTTTGATTTTGCCCAAACCGTCAGGACAGATCCTTTAGACCAGTTGGATGTATTACAGCATTCAATTATCTAATCAATGTACAGATGAAATAAGACGCTTATTTTTCAATAAGCGTCTTTTGTTTTACCAGTTGAATAATTCCCGTCAGGATCGCGCCAATTGTTGCTAGAAACATATCTTTATGCGCATCCCACATATCACCTTGCTGACCATTGTAGTTTTCTGCATCTTCAGGCGATAAACCGATAGAGAGACCCCATTCCAGTAGCTCATAAAATACGCTGGACGCCATGACAAACTGGATGACAAGCAGGAAGAGGGAGAAAGGTTTGGTGTTGGGTAGCCAGACTTGAAAGCAACGATAGATAAAAGGATAGAGCAGCAATCCATAAGCAAAATGAACCAGCCGATCATACATATTCCGTGACCAGCCCATGCTTTGATTTAAGTCAAAGTTGAAAAAATAGAGGATCCATTGATTATAGGGTACATAGGAATAGAGGTAGTGAGCGCCAATAATATGGATAAACAGAAACGCTAAATATAAGCAGAAACTCAAATAATTCAGGCCGATTTTCTTGAATGCAATCAGCAAGGCAATCAACATAAAAACCGTACCTGCCTGATGTAACAGGTACGACTCAAACTCAAGTGGATGGATACTTGCAATAGCAACCACAAGTACGATGAGCGCAAGCGCAAGATAATGTTTTAATGTCAGTTGTTTTTCTATCATGTCACGTCCTAAACGCGATCAGGCAAAGCGTATTTCCCTTACTCTGTAGAAGCTACAGCAATAGGCTCTTTTGTTGTAGATATCCCGCCAAGTGCCTGACACGCTTGTATATATAATTGATATTTTTGTTGTACAACTTCATCGAGGGGAATGTCAAAGAGATCTTCACCATTTTTATATTGTTCAATATAAGAGGCGGCCTTTTCTTTATTGGCAGCCAAAGATTGTTGATAAAAAGTTGAAATAGAAGAAGTCGCTAACTCGCTAGATTCAATATTATTACATTCAAAATTTTGTAAGACTTTCTCGGCACGTTTTACCTCGCTTGATTTTCCAAAGATACAACCGGTTAAGCTTAAGGTGGCGAGGAATACGTACAAAAGTTTCATGATAGATAAAGTGAGATTTTAAAGACGGCTATTATTGTATAGAAGTTTAGTTTTATAAATTAAATATTTATGTCTAACAGAATAAAAATTAAAAAATTTTATACATCTTTTGCATGATTTCGCTATAGCAAACAAGGGCTGCGTTAAGGTAGAGGGAGGCATAATGGTTGATGTGAGATAAAGTTGAACAGTTTAAATGTAGAATAAGTTTTAATTGCTTGATAAAAAATAACTTTTAGCGGTATGCTAAAGAGGGGTTATCAGTAATACAAGTGATGATGCGCGTTAAGCATATTTTTTTATTCTGTCTGCTGGCTGGTCTATCTAGCTGGTCGAATGCAGAAGATTATGATTTTTTTGAGCCGATCCATGATGATCGTGAGGAAATGTTTGACGCCGCCTATCCGCAAATGAAAACAGATTATTCAGTTTTGCATAATCTGTTTTTTCAGAACGAACGTTGGCGTGTCTATAACCACACAGCTTACCAGACCAATCAGTTTAACCATAAAATGCTAACGGGTGATACCACCAGCCTATCATTAGACGATTTCTCGATTTCAGTGGGATATGGCATTGCTTATCAGCTCAATTTTCGTAATCGAATTGGTTATGAATATTTGTCCAGTTTTCCCTTTGATCGTGGACAAATGATACGGTTTTTCTGGCTGAGTATTTTCTAAACCACTTTTTGATATAATCCTGCTCTAACCATACCCGCTTTGGTTTCTTTGATTTTTTGCCAGCTGTCAGGAAGTTTCAGTTGAGCTAAGTCACGATCTGCCTCGACATAGATATAGGCATTCGGATGAATCATTGGATCAGCCAGTTCAGCCAGTTCTTGCCATAAATCAAGACTATAAGGTGGGTCAAGAAAGACCACATCAAAGCTGTTTTTTAATTTGCTTAAAGCTTGCTGGGCCGTTGTGACCAGTAACTGACAATTTTCAGCTTTTAACAGTTGAATATTATCTTTTAAAAAACGTGCTTGCGTTGGATTCGGCTCAATCATGGTGACTTTGGCAGCACCACGTGAAAGGGCTTCAAAGCCCAAGGCACCAGAACCGCTGCATAAGTCTAGAACCTGTGCATTTTGAATATCCCACATTAACCAGTTAAATAAGGTTTCACGGACACGGTCAGGTGTCGGTCGTAAGCCTTCAATACTTGCAAATGGTAGCGTGCGTCGTTTCCATTCACCGCCAATAATTCGTAATTGATTTTTCATTATTCAGTTACTCCATCATCTGCGGGTTGAGTTGCTGCTGGAGGTATCGCAGCTGGCGGGGTGGCTACTGGGCTTGAAGCGGGTGCTGCATTTTGTGCTGTTGCCGCGTTTGCCATCGATAACTCACCTGGCTTGATTCCCGCCGTCATTAAGCCACCACTCACCTGATGATTGGCTGGGCGAAGTGGATTCTTCTTGCGGGTCACGAGCCAGTAATCAAAGATTGGACGGGCAATCTGTGCGGCTGAACCACCGTGTCGACCATTTTCCCAAACGACGGCAATCGCAATTTCTGGATTATCCGCAGGTGCAAAGCCCACAAACAGACCATGGTCCCATTGTCGAGATGAAAGGGCCGCTTCGTTATAGCGTTTCCCTTGTGCGATACTCTTCACCTGCGCCGTACCCGTTTTACCCGCAATCGAGTATTGCAAACCACCTTTGATACCGCGACCTGTACCTGACTGGATCACGTCAACCATTGCATCATGCATATTGGTCCAGTCTTGTTCTGTGCCGTTAAACTGGATTTTGCCATCAGGTGCGTTGTGTACTGCAAACTTTTTGGCACCTTTGGTTTCTCTTAATACATGCGGTGTAACATGTGAACCCTTATTGGCGGTAATTGCAGTTGCCATGGCAAGTTGTAATGGTGTTGCCGTAAATGCACCTTGCCCGATACTAACGGAAATGGTTTCACCTTTGAGCCATTTTGACTTACGGGTACGCATTTTCCATTCAGGGCTTGGATAGAGACCAGAGCTTTCACTTGGTAAATCGACACCGGTTTTTTCACCAAAGCCAAACTGACGCATCCAGTCATTCATTTTTTCAATGCCCATCCGGTAGGACAGAACATAGAAATAGGTATCACAGGAAACAATCTGTGCCTTGTGCATGTTGACTGAACCATGTCCGCTTTTCTTATGGTCACGGAAGCGATGGCTGTCGCCAGGCAGAGAGAAGTAACCTGGATCTGAAATAGCGGTGCCCCAATCGACCAGACCATAATGAATGCCGCCTAAACCAAACATTGGCTTAATGGTTGAGCCAGGCGGATAAGCACCTTGAACCGCACGGTTGTAGAGTGGCTGGTCAAGGTTGTCACGTAGTCCGCTATAGTCTTTTGAACTAATCCCCGTAACAAATAGGTTTGGATTGAAACTTGGGCTAGAGACCAGTGCCAGAATTTCACCGGTGCGTGGATCCATGGCCACAATTGCACCGCGGCGATCTTTTAATTGCTGTGCAGCAATCGTTTGTAGACCATAGTCAATTGATAAGTACAGATCATTACCGCGTGCAGGGTTTTGGCGTCCTAGATTACGTAACACATTACCATGGGCATCTGCTTCGACAGATTCATAACCCGGTGTGCCGTGTAATAAGTCTTCATAGCTTTTTTCGACCCCGATTTTACCAATCAGGTTGGTGCCCGCGTATAAGTCCTTATCAATTGATTTGAGTTCTTTATCATTAATACGTCCAACATATCCAATAACATGGGCAAAAAGTTCGCCATGTGGATAGTAGCGAGTCATCTGCGTTTCAATTTTTACCCCGGGAAAAGCATATTTCACTTCGCTAAATTTCGCGATATCTGCTTCCGTCAGGTTTAATTTGATTGCCAGACGCTCAGTTTTTCGTGCTGTTTTTACGCGACTTTTAAAGCGGTCAACGTCTTCCTGACTGAGATTTAAAATTGGAATCAGGCGAGTTAGCGTATCATCAATATCGCTGACATCGGCACGACTTAGGGTTGCCGTAAAAACAGGATAGTTATCCGCGAGCAAAACCCCATTACGATCATAGATGTAACCACGGGCAGGCGCGAGCGGTTGTAAGCGAATTCGGTTCTTATCTGAGGCCGTTGTAAAATCATCGTAATGAACAATCTGTAAATATGCATAACGACAAATCAATAATAGTAGAAAAAAGGCCACCAGAAAGATTGCAAAGAAGATTCGACCCTTATAAATGCGCTTTTCTTGTTGCATGTTTTTTAAAGGAAAGTGCTGTTTCATAGGGTGCCGACTTAATTGCAGGGGTGAGAGAATACAAAGACGGAATATTTTAACGTAAGTTGCATGAACATACTGTAGAATTTTCAACAATTCATGCAATTGTTCATGCGACAGCTTTTGACTTTGTAGACATTAAAATTATAGGGTCTTGTATATTAGAAGCAAAATAATTCTGTTAAAGTCACAAACTATTCGAAATAGGATTTTCCAATACACACATAGGGAAAATGGAGAAAATAATGAGAAAAATTTGCCTTTTATTATCGGTTTTAACACTTACAGGCTTAGTACATGCGGATGATAATCCATTTATGCCTGAACCAAAATTGAAAGATGCAAACGTGTCAACATGGAATGTCGGGGCGGGTTTTACTAAAAAATTATTACATGGCAATTTAGAATGGATAAATCCTTATGGAATTGCCTATGCGAAAGCGGGTGCATTTTTAAATGACGACAATGAAATTGGTGGACAGGTCGGCTTTCGCTATCCGTACTATTTAACGGGCACAGATAAAAATGGTTATTATGTTGGGGTCTATGCGGGCCATTTAGACAGTAAAAATTATGGTGGTAAACAAAAAGCCAATTTAGGCGTCGGTGCGGATCTTGCATATGTCTGGCTGAACAATGAACGAATTAGTACATTCAGTGTTGGCGCCGGAGTGCGTGAAAAATTAGAAGATGGGGATGGCAACACTGTGAAAAAAGCACAACCTGTGCTCCAGTTTTCTTACACCTTAAGTTTTGGTTTATAAGAGGGAAATGCAGATTTATTCTTTTATAAGCCATCATGTATCAATAATTCTGAGAGTCATGCATGTTTGATTACGTCAATGAATTGTGGCAGATTTTCTTAAATCGACCTGACCATCTGGCAGTCTTAAGTATCATTCCAGTGACCGCCTTTGTAACTTGGGCGCACGTGTGGATGGCACTGAAAATGGTATTTTACCCAATTAATTTCTGGGGATTCCATTTAGGCCCATTACCTGTTGGTTGGCAAGGGATCGTGCCGCGTAAAGCTGGACGTATTTCAGGCATCATTACCGATAATACTTTATCTAAGTTGGGATCATTGCGAGAGTTTCTGGAAGCAATGGATCCTGAAGATATGGCCATGATTATTGGTGAACAAGTTGGTTTTGAGCTTGAACACCTGATTGATGAGGTCATGATCGACCGAAATGCTGTGCTTTGGGAAAACCTGCCTTATTCAATTAAACGCCGTATCTATGCACAAGCGCATAAACAATTACCCAATACCTTAAGGGAACTTGTGACTGAGCTGACCATGAACGTGGAGTCACTGGTCGATATGCGTGAAATGGTGGTGAGCCAGATGGAAGGTGATCGCCGTTTAATGGTGCGCATGTTCCTGAAAGTAGGGCAGAAAGAGATCAACTTTATTTGGCATATCAGTGCGTTAATTGGTATGTTCTTTGGTATTTTCCAGATGATCGTCTGGTTTGTGGTGCCGTGGCACTGGACCGTTCCGTTCTGGGCAGCAATCTGGGGCTTTTTGACCAACTGGATTGCGATCTGGATGGTCTTTAATCCGATTGAACCGCACTATATTCGCTATCCACAGATCTTCCGTTTGACTAAAGACCGTAAATTCCCGTGGATTGTCCCTGTCTTAAAGATTGGAACCTACAATGTCCAAGGCGCATTTATGAAGCGTCAGGAAGAGGTTTCGGATGTATTTGCCAGTGTGGTTACTGAAGATTTAATTACTTTAAAATCGATCATGACTGAAATGATGTATGGCAGCAAAAAAGACAAAACACGTCGTATTGTCAAGCGCCATATCAATGAAATCATGGAAACCCCATTAGTCAGAACGTCATTGCAGCTTTCATTAGGGCCAAGAGAGTATGCTAGACTCAAGACTGACTTGATTGATCGCTCAATTGAAATTACCATGGGACCAGTATGTGACCCCGCTCTGAATGCAAGTCGTGCGCAGAAGATCTTTCAAATGTTTAGAGACCGCATCCGTGAACTAACACCGAAAGAGTTCCAGAATTTATTGCGTCCTGCTTTTCAGGAAGATGAGTGGATTTTAATTGTACTAGGTGGAGTGACTGGTTTCTTTGCTGGTTTAATTCACTTATTTGTTGCTTTCTTATAATTAATTTGATGTTGGTTGAGCGATAACTCTGTATGATATTGCTCAATTTAAGATTTATTGTTTTTAAATGAGGATGTTCTTTTATGCGCATTATTTTACTCGGACCACCTGGGGCAGGCAAAGGTACTCAAGCTCAGTTGATCTGTAAGCGCTACAATATCCCACAAATTTCAACCGGTGATATGCTCCGTGCTGCAATTCGTGAAGGTACTGAACTTGGCTTAAAAGCAAAAAGTGTCATGGAATCAGGCGGTTTAGTTTCTGATGAACTGATCATTGGTTTGGTGAAAGAACGTATTGCTCAGCCTGATTGTGAAAATGGTTGTATCTTTGACGGTTTCCCACGCACAATCCCACAAGCTGAAGCATTAGAATCAGCTGGCATCAGTATTGATCATGTGATCGAAATTGATGTACCAGATGAAGAGATTGTTCAACGTCTTTCTGGTCGTCGTCAGCATCCAGCATCTGGCCGTGTTTATCACACGGTTTACAATCCACCAAAAGTGGAAGGTAAAGATGACGAAACAGGCGAAGACCTTGTACAACGTCCAGATGACCAAGAAGAAACGATTCGTAAGCGTCTTGGTTCTTACCACAGCGAAACTGAGCAATTGGTTGGCTTCTATCAAGGTCGTGCTGCTTCTGGTGAAAATGCACCGACTTACGATAAGCTGAATGGTTTACGTCCGATCGAAAACGTTCAAGCCGATTTATTTGCAATTTTAGACAAATAATCTGAATTGCAGATGATAAAAGAGCTCTGAATATAGGGCTCTTTTTATTTTGGAGAAGGGCTATGCTACTAAAAGTTGTTCTGATTTTAGTTGTGATTTTCAGCTTGGTTTTGCTGTTGTTTTTAGCGTATCAAAGCCAAAAAATGCTGCGTCATGTGCAAAAACAGCAGGCTTTGGAAAATAAACTGAATGGTAAAACACGTCAGCTGCATCCAAAACTACAGCAGCATAAAAAACCTCAGGATTAACTGAGGTTTTTTATTGCAATAGCTTTATTCGCGCCAAATTCAAAGCGGTCTGGCCAGTTACAGACATCAGCAACCACACACTCGCCACACTTCGGTTTACGTGCAATACAACAATAACGGCCATGTAATATCAGCCAGTGGTGCGCATCAATAATAAACTCTTTCGGAATCACTTTAACCAAGCGGTCTTCAACCTCGAGTACATTTTTACCCACCGCCAGCCCCGTACGATTACCCACACGGAAAATATGGGTATCGACCGCCATGGTCGGCTGACCAAATGCGGTATTCAGTACCACATTCGCTGTTTTACGGCCTACACCAGGTAAAGCTTCCAGTTCTTTACGTGTTTCTGGAATATTGCCTTGATACTGCTCCACAAGAATACGGCAGGTTTTAATCACATTCTCGGCTTTAGAGTTATATAGGCCAATAGTCTTGATATATTCTTTTAAGCCATCCACCCCAAGATTTAAAATAGCCTGAGCGGTATTGGCAACAGGGTAGAGTTTATCCGTGGCCTTATTCACACTGACATCAGTTGCCTGAGCAGAAAGCAGAACGGCAATAAGTAATTCAAAAGGTGAGGAATAGTTCAGCTCAGTCTGTGGATGAGGTCTCTGCTCACGTAAACGTTCGAAAAAAGTCTGAATCTGCTTTTTGGTCATATTTTTAACGGGCATTTAGATGTCCTGCAATTCATTTAAACGTTGTTGTAAAGCCAGTAACTGTGCATGTTTTTGCTCATCTGCACGTACACTTAACTGTTTTTCCAATTTCTTGATTTGTGTGCGTAGTTTGGCAAGTTCAATCGTGGTTTTAGCATCCAGTGTTGGCGTTTCTTTGGGTTTATCTACGAGCGTAATCACAGGAACATTGTTGAGTGCCTGAGAAAACTGGGCAAAGAATTCCACATCAATTTCTGCACGGACAATGGGTCCTTTACGACTTAAACGACGTTTCTCTTCACGTTGAATATGTGCGTAGTAGCGATGTCTTAAATCATCTTGTTCAACACGGCGTAGCTCTGCGGTTGGCAAGGGTTTGGTATCTGCCACCAGATCGATGCAATCGACTGGACAAGGTGGGATACATAATTCACAGCCCGTACACAGATCGGTCAAAATGCTGTGCATCAACTTACCACTGCCGATGATCGCATCTACTGGGCAGGCACTAATACACTTGGTACAGCCAATACACTCATCTTCCCGAATAATCGCTTTTATGCGCTGTGGGCGACCATCCTCCTGAATTTCCCAGACACTTGGCTCGGCGGGTAGAGACGGGCGTTGTAACAGTGTTGCCAATGCATCAGCAACGGGCTGGCCACCCGGCACACATTTATTTGCCTCTTCACCTTCTGCAATTGATTTTGCATAAGGTAAACATCCATCACGATGACCGCATAAACCACATTGTGTTTGCGGTAATAGCTGATCTATTTGGACAATAAGAGAATGTTGTGCAGATGGTGACATGGGGAGGATGAAGCAAAAAACAGGGAGCTTAGTATAGCAAATAATGACTTATGACGGCGTAGCAAGGTTGGAAAATTATACAGATAGTGTTTTGGATTTTGCTTAAAAATAGTGCGAATACTGGTGTTTTTTAGTGCGATTTGCTGGTGCTTGGCTTTGGCTGAATAGGAAAGTGAGCACAATATGGCATTAATTTTTAGACAATACTGGTAATATTTATTATAAAAATAATGAACATTTATTTAATTAAGTTTTTGATTTTTAATCATATATAAATTGGCCTAAAAAATAATAGTGTGATGGAATAGTAATCTGTATTAAATATATGCGATATTCTATTTTGGTGCATTTTCCGCACCAAGATAAATCACTGACTTGGGGGTGAATGTTGAAATACAATAGCTTAAATGACTTTCTCGATTACGTTAAAGCTAGAGATCCTAATCAACCTGAATTTTTACAAGCTGTCGAAGAAGTCATGACAAGTTTGTGGCCGTTCATTGAGAAAAATCCTAAGTATGCTCAATACGGTCTTTTGGAACGACTGGTTGAACCTGAGCGTGCGATCCAGTTCCGTGTTTCATGGATGGATGATCAAGGACAAACTCATGTGAACCGTGCCTTCCGTGTGCAATACAACTCAGCGATTGGACCTTATAAAGGGGGAATGCGTTTTCACCCTTCAGTGAATCTATCGATTTTAAAGTTTTTAGGCTTTGAACAAACCTTTAAAAATGCCTTAACGACGCTACCCATGGGCGGCGGTAAAGGTGGTTCTGATTTCGATCCGAAAGGTAAATCAGATGCAGAAATTATGCGTTTTTGTCAGGCATTGATGTTGGAGCTCTATCGTCATCTTGGTTCGAATACGGATATTCCTGCGGGTGATATTGGGGTTGGTGGTCGCGAAGTTGGCTATATGACCGGTATGATGAAGAAGCTCAGCAATGACACTTCATGTGTTTTTACCGGTAAAGGAATTTCATTCGGTGGTTCATTGGCTCGTCCAGAAGCAACCGGTTATGGAACGGTTTATTTTGCAGAAGAAATGCTGAAAACCCGTGGTCAAAGCTTTGCAGGTAAAACGGTTTCGATCTCAGGTTCGGGTAATGTTGCTCAATATGCAGCAGAAAAAGCCATGTTCTTGGGCGCAAAAGTTGTGACCTTGTCGGATTCAAACGGAACAGTCTATTTGAAAAATGGTTTCAGCAAGGCATTACTTGATGAAGTGATGGAACTGAAAAACGAAAAACGTGGTCGTATTTCTGAATTTGCTTCAAAACATGGTTTTGAATATTTTGAAGGTCAAACACCTTGGCATATTCCTGCGGATATTGCTTTGCCATGTGCAACACAAAATGAGTTAAAAGCGGAAGATGCGGCAACTTTGCTGGCAAATGGCGTGATTTGCGTGGCAGAAGGCGCCAACATGCCATCAACGCTTGAGGCTGTTGAAAAGTTTGTTGAAGCGAAGATTTTATATGCACCAGGTAAAGCTTCAAATGCAGGTGGCGTTGCAACCTCTGGTCTTGAGATGTCTCAAAATGCGAATCGTCTATGCTGGTCTTTTGAACAGGTGGATGAGCGTTTACATGCAATCATGAAAGAGATTCACCGTAACTGTGTTAAATATGGTACGCAGGAAGATGGTTCAATCAACTATGTTGATGGTGCCAATATTGCTGGTTTTGTAAAAGTTGCTGATGCAATTTTAGCGCAGGGTATTTATTAAAAACCTCCCTTAAATCAAAAGGGTCTTCCCATAAAAAAATCCGATGTTAACACATCGGATTTTTTTTATTTACAGGTATAAATTATGGTTTTTTAACAATCTCTTGTTCAACAACCATATCTAATACGTCTGCAATGCTTGATTGATCAGCAGCTGGGTTTTGAACGTCAAAACGCTTCACACGTACAATTACGCGTTGTTGTGGATTGTGTTCAAAACCTTCGATTTGACCGTAGTAAAGCGACCAGTTTTTGTCAGCGTAAGTTTTTAAACCTTTGTCATCATATTTTACTTCACGAACTTGCATACAAGTTTGTGGAGCAACGCCTGTGCAAGATTTAGTTTCTGGTGAAATTTCCAAGAAAACAGTTTTACCTTCAGACTGGTATTTTGCTTCAGGGGTCATTTTACCAACAAATGTATATTTTTGGCCTTTTGCATCAGCGATAACCAAAGTTGGTTGCTCTGGATTGGTTGCATTTACTTCAAAAGCGATTTTACGTTTTTGTAAAAGATCACCCGCAAACTGCTCTTGTTTCATCAAGGCAGGTTCACAAGCCATCAATGTTGAAGCCAAATCACCTGTAACGATCGCACCGTTTTCAATTTTCCAAGAAGTATTTTGACGGTTACAGCCCGTATCTACAGACAAACGGTCATTTGCCAAGAAACTTAATACGATTGGACGTTTTGTGTCAGCAGGTTGATATGACCATGTATAGTTAGTCAACACATTGTTATTTGTCACTTTAGCACCTGTGAATACGTGTTTTTGGCCTTTGCCATCAGTAACAGTCAAGATTGCCTGACCATTTACAGTGCTGATCTCAAATGGTACTTTTTTCTCGCTGAAAATATCAGAAGATAAACGTTCTTGTTGCATTAAATCATCTGCACAAGCCATCATGGTTGATACAAGTGGAGAAGTTACAATGGTATTGCCTTCAACTTTCCAAGTACCGCCTTGGTTGTTACAACCTGTTTGGATTGAAAGCTTCTGGTCAGCACTAAATGCTAAAACTAAAGGTTTAGATGCTTTTGAACCTTGGTAAGTCCAGTTGTATTCAGCCAAATTTTTTGCAGCAGTTGTATTAATTTGTGAAATTACGTTGTCAGTCACGTTTTGTACTGTTTGACACGCCATTAAAGAAAGTGGAAGTAATGCAAGAACTAAATATTTAATTTTCATATTCAAAACAACGGGAAATAAATAACAGCAATAAGCTTAAAGTATTCTTAAAAAAAGAGCATGTGATCCGTTTAGGCATTAAGTTCGTTAAATGTTTCTATTTGTAAATTTTAAAAAATATAATGGATTTATAGGCTTGCTAATATTATATGCAAGCCTATTTTGTTTTTTATGTGATGTAGTTTGATATTTAATCGAATCGATAAATATCCATTCCCAATGATCCCATTGAAAAGCTGCTATGGACAACGTTGAAGCGATTACCTGTGCCCATGGCAAAGAAAAGTGGCGCAAAATGTTCAAGAGAAGGGTGGTTTCTTTGAACATAAGGGAGGGATGGCCAGTCGAGCACAGCATCATAATCCTGATGTGTGAGTTTGTTGACAACCGCATTACGGAAAGTACTTGCCCAAACGGGTACATCGGCATCTGCTTGCCACGAAAGCTCGGCAAGGTTGTGGGTAATACTGCCTGAACCGATCAGCAAAATCTGTTGTTCGCGTAAAGGTGAAAGTACTTGTCCGATTTTATAAATATCATCGGCATTCATATGTATGGGTAACGAGATTTCGATCACAGGAATATCTGCGTCTGGATACATGTGTAATAACGGCATCCAGACTCCGTGATCACGCGGACGTGTACTATTGGCATGTGCAGCTAAACCAGCCTCAGCAAATCGTTTCAGTATTTCTTCGGCCAACTGAGGTGCGCCTGCAGCAGGGTAGCGAATCTCATAAAGTGCTGGTGGAAAACCACGGAAGTCATGCCAGGTTTCTGGTCGAGTCGATGTGCTGACTTCCAGCGCCTGACTTTCCCAATGTGCAGACATGACAATAATGGCTTCTGGTTTAGGCAGATTGCTACCCAAACGATGCAGTGCTGGGCCAACCTGTTCTGGGTCAAGTGCAAGCATAGGTGAACCATGAGAGATAAATAGTCCGGGTAAGGTCTGAGCGTTCATGTGTGTGCACCTAGTGAAAATGACATGGTTATCGTGACAAAAAAGTGATGACAGTGACAGCCATTAAACTTCAACATATTGTTCTAAAATCAGAACAGTATTTAAGCCCGATGATAAGGATGATTATGGTTAATACTCATGGCACGATATAACTGTTCAATGAGTAAGATACGAACCATCGGGTGGGGCATCGTCAATTTAGACAGTGACCAATGCCACGCTGCTGCTTTACGAACCGCCTCTGAATGTCCATCTGGTCCACCAATGGCAAGCGCAATATCGTTGCCTTCAAGCATCCATTGCTTCATGGTATCTGCCAGTTTTTCAGTACTGAGTTCGCGTCCACCAACTTCTAAAGCAATCAAGGTTTCATTTGGCTTGAGCGCATTTAAAATACTTTCACCTTCGATTTGGCAATATTTCAAAATATCAGCTTCAGAATCATTTTTGCCACGCTTTGCCATCGGAAGTTCAATGACCTGCGTTTGTACAAAAGGCTGAATGCGTTTGAAATAGTCTTCAAATCCAGTGAGTACCCATGCTGGCATTTTTTGACCAATGGTAAGAATGCGAATTTTCATAACTAAGGCTTATTTGGCAAATTCTACACATTATAAAGGCTGCCGACCTGCATAGGTCAAAACATGGGATTTATCTTGTCATAAAAAATACAAAAGCTTATTTTAGATCACCCATAAAAAACGCAGCTCAAAATGAGTATGAGCTGCGATCAAAGAGCCATCCGTCTGGAGTTCAGATGGCACTAAAATGAGTTCATTGAGCCAAATTTGATCTTTGTTTTATCGACTCTATTTTATTATGCAAGATATTGGTTATTTTTCAACCATAATGTGTAACAAAAAAAGAGAGCCGAAGCTCTCTTTTTTATTGCAACTCACAGTTTAGTGACGCGCTGCCTTTGCATCTTCCACCGGTTTCACAATCGGTGTTTTTGGTAAAGGTTTTGGTGTATCCGTTAACGCTAAAGGTAAGATTTCATCAATGCTTTTCACTGCCTTGATTTCTAAACCTTCTTTCACGTTGTCTGGAATCTCAGCCAAGTCGCGAACGTTATCTTGTGGAATGAATACCAGTTTGATTCCACCGCGGTGTGCTGCAAGAAGTTTTTCTTTCAGACCACCAATACGCATTGCACGACCACCAAGACTGGTTTCACCTGTCATAGCGATATCTGGACGAATCGGAATACCTGTGAATGCTGATACAAGGGCAGTCGTAAGGGCTAAACCAGCAGATGGACCATCTTTTGGCGTTGCACCCTCAGGTAAGTGAACGTGAACATCGGTTTCTTCGAAACGAGATAATTCAATTCCCAATTCATCAGCGCGGGTACGTACAACTGTCATTGCTGCGGTAATCGACTCTTTCATAACATCACCGAGCGAACCCGTGGTAATGAATTTACCTTTACCTTTAACAGCCGCAACTTCGATTGTCAGCAATTCGCCACCGACAGACGTCCAAGCTAAACCATTTACACGTCCGACCTGTGCTTCATCTTCTGCGATACCAAAGTCAAACTTATGTGGACCTAAGTATTCAGGAAGGTTTGCAGAAGTCACGTCGATCTGTAAGTTTTTCGACTTTTTGCTTACCGCTTCTTTCACCACTTTACGGGCAATTTTAGAAACTTCACGTTCTAAACTACGAACACCCGCTTCACGTGTATAACGTTGAACGATGTCACGAATTGCTTCTTCATGAACAGTCAATTCTTTGGTACGTAAGCCATTGTTCTTGATTGCTTTCGGAACAAGGTAGCGTTCAGCAATATTAACTTTTTCATCTTCGGTATAACCCGGTAGACGAATCACTTCCATACGGTCCAGTAGGGCCTCAGGAATATTCATGCTGTTTGCAGTACAGATGAACATCACTTCAGAAAGGTCAAGATCAAGATCTAAATAATGGTCGTTGAACTTACTGTTTTGTGATGGATCTAATACTTCAAGCAATGCTGATGCAGGATCACCACGATAATCTTGTGCCATCTTGTCAATTTCGTCGAGTAAGAACAATGGGTTCTTCACACCAACTTTTGTCAACGATTGCACGATCTTACCTGGCATCGCACCGATATAGGTACGACGGTGACCACGAATTTCAGCTTCATCACGTACACCACCCAGTGCCATACGTACAAACTCACGGCCTGTTGCTTTTGCTACAGATTCACCAAGCGATGTTTTACCTACACCTGGGGGACCAACCAAACATAAGATCGGGCCTTTGAGTTTTTTCACGCGAGACTGAACTGCCAGATATTCCACAATACGATCTTTAACGTCATCTAGGCCGTAGTGATCTGTATCGAGAATTTCCTGAGCTTTATTCAAGTTAATGCTAACTTTGCTGGCTTTGTTCCATGGCGTATCTAAAATCACTTCCAGATAGTTGCGAACAACAGCGGCTTCACTTGAAGCAGGTTGCATTGCCTTGAGTTTACGAAACTCAGCTTCAGCTTTTTTGCGTACGTGTTCAGGTAAATCTGCTTCAGCTAGACGTTTTTCAATTTCTGCAACGTCATCTTCAGCCCCGCCATTCATATCGGAAAGTTCGCGTTGAATTACTTTCATTTTTTCATTTAGAAAGTATTCACGTTGGTTCTTTTCCATCTGACGTTTTACACTGTCGTGCAGCGTTTGTTCAATTTGCTGTTCAGCAGATTGATTCATCAAATAATTCATCAACTCTTGCAAATGAGCTTCAAATTCATCGTGCTCTAAAAATTTTTGCTTTACTTCAATATTTAAAGGCACACGAGTTGCAACGAAGAACATGAGTTGCAATAAGTCTTCAATTTTATTTGCTGCTGCGACGAGTTCACGCGCATTACGTAATTTTGCTTCTGCATATTGAGCAAACAGGGTACGTAATTCATTTAAGCGAGTTTCTTGGGTCTCTTCATCCAAAGACAATGTCATTGGGCTTAAATGATGTTCAGCTGTTAAGTATTCCTCTCCGTCAATAATGCGTTCTAGCTTAGAACGATGTAGACCTTCAATCAGTACTTTAATGCAGTTTTCATCATTCTCATGATTAACGACTTGTACGATTTTAGCCACGGTTCCATATTGATAGAGATTGTCGTGATCAATTTCTTCTGTAAGCGAATCTTTTTGCGCAACTACAAATACTAAATTGTCACTGTTACGAGCCACATCCACTGCATTGATCGATTTTTCACGACCCACAAATAGCGCAATTTGCATGTGTGGATACACCACAACATCACGTAACGCTAATAGTGGTAATACACTTGGAACCTGTGGCTCTAAGCTTGTTTCATTATTTAAAATATATTCAGACATGGGCACTCCTAATGAGTGACAACGGTGTTGCCATGTTTTTTATAGTGATGTGCATTTTAAAAATTACAAGGGTTTTTACTTAGAAAATATAAAAAAAAGACTAAATTACTCAAGATTTAAGGCTGTGATAACAAAAAGAGCAAGCTAGCGTTTGAAATAATAGAATTTTTTAGGCGTGAGCAATCCATCGAGTGGCTGATCCCAATTTTGTCTTAATAAAGGTTGTTCTACATATTGAAAGTCATGAGCCAGACCAAGACGGTAGGGTCGCCGTTGAGCGCTTGCCAATGTGCGGTCATAGAAACCGCCTCCCATGCCAATACGTGTGCCTGAGAAATCACATGCCAGCAACGGCATAATCAGCAGATCGAGATGTGAAACATGTTGACCGCGGTTTGCCATGGGTTCTTTCATACCTAAAGGGTGGTGTGAAAAACGTTGATTAAAATACTGTTTGGAATCAACTCTTACCCACACCAGTCGCTGATTCATATTACAGATCATGGGTAAGTAAACCTGTTTTCCTTGTTGAAAACAGAGTCTTAGAATTTTTCGTGTATGAATTTCGCCAAAGGCATGTAAATACAGCCCAATTTTTCTTGAATTTTTAAAGGGAACGGATGTTCTGAGCTGGATCAAAACTTGTTGTTCAGCTTGCTTTTGTTCATAAGACGAGAGTTGTCTTCTTTTAAAGCGTAGCTGTTTTCTTAATAATTTTAAATCTTGGCCCATAAGGTTGGAGAAATGTTTTTGATAAAAGAATCATACTCGATTTAGCAAACAATATCTAAAACCCAGTGTTTTGTGATTGATAAGTAAAAATTTATAGTGGTGTGGTTATTTTTATTCCAGCTAATAAGTGTTTTTTTGATTATTTATTCCAATAATTAATGACAATTTTAGGTATTGAATATTAATTTTTATTGTTTTATGGAGTTTTTGCTCTACTTTTCACTTTATTTATAAAAAGAAACAAAACAAAAACAAAAACAAACATAAAATTATTTTTTAAATTAAATCATGGATTTATTTTACATGATTTTTTGTGAATGTGAGAATTAAGTCTCACATTTGATAAAAAAGTGTTCATTAGATCTTTACCAATTTACTCGGGTTTATTAGCATCCGCGGCTCTTTTTTAGCGCTGACACTAAAAATGCTCATTTGCATTTTTAGACCATCAATAACTGTAGTAAACGTCTGAGAATTTTTATGAACAAAGTATATAAAGTGGTTTGGAATGCATCTATTGGAGCATGGGTTGCAACCTCTGAACTAGCAAAAAGTAAAACCAAGACTAAATCTAAAATTTCGAATTTAACCGCCGCTGTTTTGGTTGGGGCAATTAGTTTTTCTCCTGCTGCGTTTGCGGCAAAGAATATTGGTGGAGGAGACGGATCGGGTACCTCAATTTCAGGGACATGTTCTGAGGGAGAGGCATTTACATCTGGAAACCGAGATATCGCAATTGGTTGTGGCGCAAAAACGCAAGGTACTGGTATTTCTAATATCGCAAATCGTCAAAATCCTTACAATAATTCAACTGGCGCATTTGCTGGTGCAATGAAACAGGGTGGTGCAATCAGTCTCGGAACTGGTGCAACCACTGAGCAAAACTTTGGAACTGCAATTGGTTCATATGCAACTACGAAAGGAATTGCAGCAGTTGCAATTGGTACAGCTGCGCTTTCAACGGGTAATACCTCTTTAGCAATTGGTCGCCAATCAGCAGCAACAGGTGATTATGCACAAGCACTTGGTAACGTTGCTGCCGCAACTGGAAAAGGCTCTTTAGCGATTGGTCACTCTGCAACAGCAGAAGGCTATCGTTCTATCGCAATTGGTTCTCCAGATATTGAAAATGCAGGTTCAGTTGCTGGTCAAGCGGGCGCAGAATACCAAAAAAATATGGCGACAAAGGCAACGGGTAAAGATTCGATTGCATTTGGTGGTGGTGCGGTTGCAACACAAGAAAACTCTTTGGCGATTGGTGCATTCTCAGCATCAACTGGTAAAAAATCAGTTGCGATTGGTACTGGCGCAAAAGCGAATAAAGATGAAGCCGTTGTAATTGGTGACCAAGCGGAAGCTGCTTTTGATGGTGGTGTTGCCATTGGTAAAGGTGCACGTTCAGAAGCTGAGAACAGTATTGCTTTAGGTAAAGATTCAAAAGCGACTCAAGTAACAGAAAAAGGTTTCTTGACAAAACAAGCTGTGCCAACAGGAGTTTTGTCTGTTGGTGATGTGGGTGCAGAGCGCCGTATTCAAAATGTAGCAGATGGTGCGGTAGATTCTGACGCAGCGACTGTGGGGCAGTTAAAAGCAGCACGTACCCATTATGTCAGCGTAAATGATAATGGCGTACAAAGTGGTAACTACGAAAATGATGGTGCAAAAGCTCGTAACTCAATCGCTGTAGGGGTAGAAGCGGTTGCAACTGGTTATGATGCTGTTGTTGTCGGTTCGCATGCAAAAGGCGCTGGTGTTGGAGCAATTTCTGTCGGTAATGCAAGCGAGACAGTGGGTAGTGGTGATGTTGCGATTGGTCGTAACTCTTCAACTAAAGGCGCTGCTGGCATGACACCAGGTTATAGCAATCAGTCAATTGCAATTGGTGACCAGACGAAAGCAATTGGTGACCAATCAATCGCGATTGGTGCGGATGTGATTGCACGTGGTAACTCATCTGTAGCGATTGGTGGTGATGATGTTGACAAAATTGCTCGTGATGTTGAATTAAGCCAAAAATACACTGAAATTACAGGTGGTAAATTACAGGCTGGTAAATATCCAACCACAGAAACTGGGCATGGTTCAACAGCTGTCGGTGTTCAGGCTGTCGGTACAGGTGCTTTTGCATCAGCTTTTGGTATGACATCTAAAGCAACAGGTGATGCTTCATCTGCATTTGGTGTAATGTCGAATGCTGCGGGCAAAGGTGCATCAGCATTTGGTGCAGTTGCTCAAGCAACAGGTGATGGTGCATCGGCGATGGGTATTAACTCGCTTGCATCAGGTACAAATTCGACGGCAATTGGCTCTGGCAATAAACCAGGCGAAGGTGCTACAGCAACTGGTAATGGTGCTGCGGCAATTGGTAGCGGTGCACAGGCAACAGGTGATAGTGCTGCTGCAATTGGTAAAGGTGCTGAAGCAAGCAATGAAAATGCTGCTGCCGTTGGTGGTGGTGCTAAAGCAACAGGTAAAAACTCTGCTGCGATTGGTGGCGGTGCGATTGCCGATCAGGAAAATGCCGTTGCTGTTGGTCAAGGTGCCCAGTCTATGGTTGTTGGTGGTGTTGCATTAGGTGCGCGCAGCCGAGTTGAGGCAGAAAATAGTGTTGCATTGGGTCAAGATGCCGTTGCGACAGAAACGACAGGAAGCTCATTCCTGACAAATCGTGATGCATCAATGTCAAATGGTGTAATCTCGGTTGGTTCTGCTGGTAAAGAGCGTCGTATTACCAATGTTGAAGATGGTTCTGCTGACTCTGATGCAGTGACTGTACGTCAGCTTAAAAATGTTGATTCTCGTGTAAATGAGAATGCTCAAAACATTACCAATTTAGACCAGAAAATTGATAACACCAAAACTGATTTAGGTAATCAGATTACTGATACCAACAACAAGTTAGACGACGCGAAGAAAGATTTGGGCAACCAGATCACGGATACTAACAACAAGTTAAATGATACTAAAGATCAGTTAACCAATCAGATCACTGATACCAAGACTGAGTTAAACAACACGATCAACAACACCAAGACCGAGTTGGAAAACAAAGGCTTGAACTTTGCTGGTAATGCAGGTGCAGATGTTCATCGTAAGTTGGGTGACAAGTTAAACAT
>NZ_LZPJ01000085.1:0-16331 GCF_001729365.1 Acinetobacter sp. YK3 | reverse complement strand
CAGTATTTACAGTAATCAATTGTTAATAATGTTGTGCTTTATGAAATAGCCCTTAAATTTCATATACATAAACACCACACAATAAGTGATTAGAACTACACTAATAAAAATTAGCGTGATTAACATCACAATAAAATGTATTATTTATACTTCAACTTATTCTAATTCGCTATAAACACTAAAAATGACTAAAGTAAGGTCAGGATACTTTAGTCATTTTCCCATCATGCTTCTTTAATTAAGATGCTGGGGATTGACCTGAGTTGGAAGTCACATTGCCCGTATGAACCTCTGATGAACCATGCTCTTCTATCATCACTGGCGCAGATGTATGTTGTGTATCATCATGAATTTCATTATTTGGACTTACAGGAGCTGCTTCCATCGAATGAGGTGTCGTTGTTTCACCTCGTGTCATCGGATCATCAGCAGTCCGGTTCTTTTCACAGCCTGCAAACGTAAAAACACAACATATTGCTAGACTTTTCACCAATAAATTCTTCATTTTCATTACCTCTCGCTTGGTTTTATGAGTCCCTAAGATTGTTCTCAACGATCTACTCTATTCATCCATCATCCACATACATTTCTTTTTCCGTTCATGCGCCAATCTGCATTTTCGACGCTCAGATAAAGACTTATGATGTCTAGCTGAGTCTCGTTCCCACTCATCTAGATCCATCATACGATCCGGAATATATTGAGAACTGGAATGAAAATTAGAACCGATCAATTGATTATCTTTAGCACTCATATTTTATTTCCTTATATTTATACTCAATTTTATATTTACCTAAATTTAGGCTTTATATAAAAAGAAGCTTGATCACAAGCTCCTTTTTTTAGATTATTTTAAGAACTTACTCAGCACTTTCTTGCCTTTTACGCTATCGTCCATGCTCAGATCATCATCTTTTTTCTCATCAGATAGTTTAGTTTTATCTTTATGAGATTTATAATAACAACCTAAAGCAACACCTGTTCCTAAAGTCAGAATTGTTTTTAACATGTGGCACCTCTTAATGTATTTAAGCAACCTCTATACTGAACATCTTTTATGTAAATTTCCCTGTTAGTTTTTTTACTTTTCTTAAGAAATGAAATCTTATGTAATCATATAAAACATAAACATTTAGTCAAAAAACCTATAAGCTATTAAAAATAATAAATTTATCCACACATTAAATTATACATATATCTTTCGACATATATCTCGAAACAAGTTAATAGAAAATTATAAAAACTTTCAAAATCAAAACAAATGATATAAAAAAATTGATTCTTCTGGATTTACCCTAAATAGATGCATATTTTTCAAGAAGGAGAAATAATAATGGCTAAAATAAAAGCCTTTGAATCTACATCTATTCAAGATTTAGAAAATAATATTAATGAGTGGCTTAGAAATGAGTTAACGAAATATAATCATCAGGTCAATATCAAACAAATCAGCCATAGTTATGCGAATGAAAATACCCTCTTCAAATTTACAGCCCTACTTGTTTATGAATATAACTAAAAGATAGGAATGCCTGATTAAGCTGGAAATCTGGCTTAATCAGCTCTCCTACAATGATTTCGTCATCACTATTTCCTTTACGTTGTTTCTAAACACTCCTACTACTCACAATAACAGGGTTAACGAACACAATAAGAAACCCAAAACGCTTCATAATCACAAAATGACCAGCGTTTAGGGAGAACTTGATATGCCACAATATTTGCGGATAGCTGAAAAAATTTACCAAGAACTTAAGGAAAATAAAGAATTTAGCAATGACCCGTTAGAAAATTTAAATAAATTGATGATTGAGCTTCGTAAAGAGATAAAAGATTCTAAATTAAAATTACTTTATAACTTTATTGATTTTGAAGAGTGTCTCAATAAGCCCAATGCTGAATGTAAAATTCAGCTGGATATTAGCCTTATACCGACCTTAAAGAATGAAGGTGAATTTATCTTATGGTTGGCAGGTTTTATCCAGCGAATTACCACAGATGGGAAGAAAAAGCTACCACCTATTCGCAAAGAGATACCACCAGAATTCAAATATACCCAGCCTAAAGAAGTCAAGAAAGCCGTGCCAGTGCAGCCCGAATACTCTAAAAGTGGAGAATTGATCAACTCTTACTTTAAGTCAGATGAATTTATAGAGGCATTCAATAAAAGTCACTAATTTATAGAAATAGAAGTGGGCTCTTGACCGTTCACACTTCTATGATTTGCTGAAATCATTCAGCAGCCGCCTTTTAAGGGCGGTTTTCTTTTGCCTAGACATATTCCAATGTATAAAAAACCCTATTCACAAAGAATAGGGTTTCGAGACTTTAATAGAAAATCTCTATTTACTCAGATCTGTGGTGCGATTCCATGCATCACGTGAAGCGTGTCTCGCTTCTTCCCAAGACAAACGCGAGTCCGCTTTGCCTTCTTGGTCCCAATGTGTTCTTAACTCAGGTTCGACTTCTTCGAAAGCCACATCAGGATCATATCCATAACGTTTTTCATAACCTACGCGATATGCACCTCGGTAATCCCGATCATAGTCCAGATCAGGATATTTGGCTTTTGCCTCATTATAATAAGGCTGGTTAAGATAGTTTTCGCGCCAGTAAGCATCTTCTACCGTAGGATCAATGGCCTCACCGACGGCATTACCGGCTAACCCACCAACAAAAGCACCCACGGCGCCACCGACTAATGTCCCTACAGGCCCACCAGCACTACCAATGGTAGCACCTGCAACCGCGCCACCTGCTGCCCCAACGCCCGTGCCGACTGGATGTGAACCAGGTTCACCGGTAATTGGATCTGCATTTAATTCTTTTTTCACTTCGTCAGATGAGTTTTTAATACGTTCACGATCATAATGGTCATTGTTTGTCATGGTTATTCTCCTTAAAAATATTTACTTGAAACCTTCTGATGAGATAGAAGTTTCAATCAATGAACTATTTACAGTTTCAGACTAAATAAATTTTTTGTTAAAAACCGTTATAAGAATTTTTATTAAGTTAATGGCGATGACTTCAAGTAAAGAAAGAAATATATTGAAATAGATATAGAAACTTATTGAAATAAAAACCCTCACAAAGAGGGTATAAATATTTTAAGCTTTATTATATTCAGGTCAGACTATCTTTGTCTTTATTTAAATATTTTGTATATTCTGCCTGATATTTCTGAGCAAGCTCCTTTTTTTGATCGTCTGCTAAAATTTTACCTGCTTGCTGGAAGAAACTATGCTCCTCCTCTTGTAAATGATGATGCACCACTTCAGATAATTTCTTGGCAATCGCGAGCCAACCAGAGTTACTAAATTCAGTCTCTGTGAGTTTTTCCAGTAATTCATCCATTTCATGGTGCTCAGATAAAGCATGTCTGGTGATGTTCAAGCCTGCATCAGACATCATTAATGGAATATATAGAAAGCGATCCTCAGCTACTGCATGCGCAAATAGCTCATTTTTTAACAATTCAAATAGCTCTCGTCTTTCTGGTGTATCTCCAGAGGTTTGGATGAGCTTTTCAGAAAACGCTCTTTGCTTTTCATGACTTTCTCGCAAAGCTTCAAATATCGTCAATTCTTTTTCACGTTTTGGCATGTTTTATCTCTTTAGGCTATAGTGAAAAATTTATATTAAAAATCAGTTTGATAAACTATTTCTAAGAACACTTTATTTTAATATCTTACTGGCTTCTACTCATTTAAGGAGTATTGATGCTGGATCAACACTCCTCCATGATGGCAATGTTTGGCTAATGTCGATTGAAACTATTGGTAAAATCTCCATGCTTAAAATAGGAAATTATCTGTTCTGCATTTTTATCATTGCTCATGAATCCAATCTGCTTAAGGTCGCTATGCACTGTAAATTCGGGTGGGATATTTTCTACAATCGGCGGAATTCTCTTTTTCCCGCCTACCGTAATTTTCTCAATGAATCCCGCTAACCACAGCACAAACTCATCCTGATATTTATAATTTGGAATTAAACTGACATCTATATTTAAGTAACCATCTATAATCTGGTTCTTAAAACCGGAATTAAACTCAATAAAATTATAAATAAGCTTCATATCCGTCCCTTTTAGCTCTTTACGAATTTGCTTGAGTAAATAATTGATATATTCGGCTGGGGCTTGCGTAAACTTATTTTCGTCTTTAAGGTTTTTATAAACTTTTTCAGCAATACGCAAATATTGTGGCATTTCGAAGGTCCTCCACTTTCTTTTTTGTATTCTTCCTTATTATCTAAAATTCATTTTTTCAATTTGTAATCATTTTTACTTTTATTGTGTCCTATATTGTTTTTATGATAAAAGATTCATATTTAGTAATAATTATAGAATATTTAGCTCTAAATCTAAATTTTTATACCCATGTAAGCCATAAAAACTCAATTCATAAGAGAATAATTCTCATATCTAACAATTCGTTACTTGTGGTTCAGGCTAGTTCTTGGCATCGTTTGTCCATTGCTTTATTTTTAGGAATCTCCTGGCTATGGCTAGTCCAGCACAAGCTATAAGACATAAATTACTTAACACTTTCTTTTCAAGACATTCTGTTTGGTTTCTTTGTATTTTCATTGCTTTAAGTATTACGTGGTTCAAAACAATTTATACCCCGCATAGTATTTATTACTTTATTTCAGATACCTTGCTCAATGGTCTGTGGTTAGTCACCAGTTTGCTCAGTTTGGTCGGTCTCCATGATTTATTGCAAAAGAAACATGCCATTTTAAGAAACTACCCGATTCTTGGACATTTCCGTTTTATTTTTGAAGATGTCCGTCCTGAGATCCGTCAGTATTTCATTGAATCCGATCAGGATGCATTACCTTTTTCACGTATGCAACGTAGTCTGGTTTATCAACGTGCCAAGAATGAAAATGCAGACAAACCGTTTGGGTCAATTATTGATGTTTATGATCCAAATTACCGTTTTATTGTCCATTCGATCGCACCTTGCCCGCCATCTGACCCAGCTTCATTCCGTGTACAGATTGGTAATGCACAATGTAGCCAGCCTTACAGCGCATCGATTATGAATATCTCTGCAATGAGTTTTGGCAGTTTGAGTGCAAATGCGATTCGTGCACTCAATAAAGGTGCAGCGTTAGGTAACTTTTATCATGACACAGGCGAAGGTAGCTTAAGTCCTTACCATTTAGAAAATGGTGGTGACATTGTCTGGCAAATTGCCAGTGGCTATTTCGGTTGCCGTACGCCACAAGGTCTATTTTCACCAGAAAAATTTGCTGAACAGGCAAAAAACCCAAAGATCAAAATGATTGAGGTGAAGCTTTCTCAAGGTGCAAAACCGGGTCATGGCGGTATTTTGCCAAAGCATAAGATTACAGAAGAAATTGCCGCTATCCGTGGTATTTCCCGTGATCATGACTGTATTTCACCGTCTAAACACCCAAGCTTTAATACCCCGATTGAAATGATGCACTTTATCCAGCAGCTTCGTGAACTTTCTGGAGGCAAACCGGTTGGCTTTAAATTATGTATCGGTCAGCCTTGGCAGTTTATGAGCATCGTGAAAGCCATGCTGGAAACTAAAATTGTGCCTGATTTTGTGGTAGTAGATGGTTCAGAAGGTGGTACAGGTGCAGCGCCAATCGAGTTCAGTGACTATATTGGTACCCCTTTAAGAGAAGGTTTACGCTTTGTACATAATACGCTGGTCGGTGCTGGGTTACGTGACCAAATCAAAATTGGTGCCAGTGGTAAAATGATCAGCGCCTTCGATATTGCCAGTACTTTTGCATTGGGCGCAGACTGGGTCAATTCAGCGCGCGGCTTCATGTTTGCCGTAGGCTGTATTCAGGCACAAAGCTGTCATACCAACCAATGTCCAGTAGGTGTTGCGACACAAGACAAAGACCGTCAAAAAGCGATTGATGTGCCAAGTAAAGCAGAACGTGTCTTTAACTTCCATAAGAACACCCTGCATGCGCTTTCTGAAATGATCGCTGCGGCTGGCCTCAATCATCCTTCAGAGATTAAAGCGCATCATTTAGCTCAACGTATGAATGATCGTGAAATTAAAAACTATGCACAGATCCATTTCTTCTTAAAGGAAAATGAGTTGTTGCTTGGCGACTTAAAAGATGAAGACAATTTCTACTATCGCATGTGGAAACTTGCCGACCCAAATCATTTCTGATTTTGAAAAAAAGCCACTCTTGAGTGGCTTTTTTAGGACTTGTATAAAAATCAATTAGCGGCTAATTAAGCGATAAATAGCAAAAATTGCAATCATCAGAATCAACAAGAATTTCAGATAAGATGTCCAATTGTACTGTGAGCCCTTACCCTGCCAGATTTGTACTTCTACAGACTGAAATTGAATATTTTTGGCTTCCATCAATTCAGCATGAACGGCATAATTCATCCCATTATTCGACTCACTCACTGAAAATGGATCTGAACTAATCACCAGCAAGATGGGTTCATTTGCCTCATAATGATGCCGATCATTGCTCTGAAATACTTCAGGATGATAGCCATTCGAGGTCTCGCTTTGAACACCTCCCATCCACTTCAACTCGGTTTCACCAGACTGTATAGTTACACCTTTCACCACAAGCACAAAACGATAAGGATTTTTTGTTGCATCCGCCTGAAAGCTAATTCCCACATTTGGCCGTTGAAATGTGTCCTTCGGTTTATCAATGACGGCCTTATTTAAAGCCTGAATCTCACTCGAAGTTAACAGGATCGAATTCACCAGATTTTCGCCATATTCTCCAGCTTTGGGCTCATGTTTCACCTGACCGCATGCAATTAAAATGATACTTACCCCCAGCATGAATACAGCTCGAATCCAATTCATTCTAACTTTGAGATGAGAATTTTTACTAAATCGTTTCATTTAAAAAACACTCACTGCAATATGACGATCTAGTATCCAGCGAATCACAGGACCTTGCTGTTCCACAGGTAAAGATAAAATGTATTCAAAAGTTCGTATAACGACTTCACATTGTTTATTTTTGTCCTGCGCAGTTTCACCCGCATTGATCAAGTCCGCATCAGCCCCATAATCCTGTCTTAACTTTTCTGCAATCTGAATCCACGCTGGCGGAGCTTGCATGCGGTCTACCACTGAATGCGTGCCTTGATGGGTTAAAATATAATCAAGCGCGGCAGCGGTCTGTTGCTGCGTGGCGACACTCAGCAAGTTTCTTCGTTCATCTAGCGTTGTTTTAGCATAGAGAGGAAATGCGATCGGGAAACAATTGCCTTTGCGTTTGGCATCATAAAGTTGCTGTAAATAGGCTTTTGTCCATAAACGCTGTCCCTCGTCATCTGCTTGCTTCTCAACAACCTCTCGAAGCTTCCACCACAAACTGCTGCTGACGGCAGCAAGCATTTCTTCGGGTTGAACTACGGCATTGGCCGTTTGCTGAATGCTTTCGTAGTCTTTAAAAGCATGTTGCTTCAGCGGTTGTAGCAAAATAATCTGATCCAGAAGGTTCTGACGTTGTTCAACTGGATTGTTCTGTACAGCTTGCCCAGAGGTTAACTCGTGCTGTGAGCAACGATTTAACAAGAAGAAAACTGTAAAAATAGCCCCAATTACAATAAATGCTGCTCTCATTGCGCATTTCCTTGTTATTTTAATAATTGAAAATGAATAACTTAAGATAACCTGTATTTAACGTTTAAATGAACAGGTGGAACTGGTCTGGGTCACCAAAGTATTGGTAGATGCATTGCAACTTAAATAAATACCACCATCTTCAGTACAGACTCTTGCTGCATAAAGCTGACTATTATTTTCAAGCAATTGCGCTGGGCGATCTGTATAACGGGCGAATCTCTGCAAAGCCTGAATGCGCTGTTTACATTGGCTGAACTCAAGTATAGTTTTTTGAAATTCGGATCTTGAAGTCACTGTTCTCGTTTTATTGCTTGCCAAATCCTGTGTATAAGCATTTTTCTCATGCATAATGGCTTGCTGCCGTTGTTGCTCCATCTTACGGCAATCACCCGTGAAACCATCAGCAACCGAACCTGTACAAGCCGTTTTTTGGCTGGATTGAATCGCACATGGCCGACTCTGATAGGCTGTACCCTGATTGGTTACACATTTATATAGCTCTTCTGCACAAACTGGAAAAGCAGTACAGAGCAGAATAAAGACACAAAAACCCCTTAATGTACCTTTTTTCATTATTTCCCCGAATATCTAATGTATTGATATTTTTTATAATATTCAGGATTCTATCACTTAAGTAATGGCTAAAAAAGTAAAATCAGTAATAATAATGGTTAGGTTTCGCATGTAAAAATGCTGGAATCAGACCAGTCAGCGCCGCACGAATATCCGCACGCTCATTAATCAATTGGTGTGAGCCTTCTTCTAACATCAGCAAAGTCTGTAATCGAAACTTCCGACGAATATATTCAATGTTATAACGCCAATCCACCGTTTGATCGAGTGCGCCCTGCGCTAACCAGACTGGAATACGGCAAGCTGGGCGTTGTTCCATTTCAAGCATCCACTTCGACATCGCAAGAATCCAGTCCATCCCCATCATCCGAGGCTGCAAAGGATCGGTTAGGCGGATAAAACGCAGAAACTCAGGATTGTGATTATTACGACGGAAATGTCGCGGTACTTGACTCTTAATACGGCGGATAATGCCCAGCCCAACCGAGTTATGCCACCATGCCGTTTTTGCTGGTCGAATCAACGGTGAGAGTAATAAAACCCGATCCACAATTGGGTCTTCGCGGCGCTCAGCAAATTCGAGTAAATGATGCATCCAGATGGCACCGCCCGTACTTTGCCCAATTCCCAACCACGGTTTTGGTAATTGCTTGGCACCACGAACTGCATCATAAACTGCATGTAAGACTTGCTGATAATGATCAAAATTCTGAATACTCGCAGGTGAACCATTACTGAGACCATGTCCAGGAAGATCATAGGTCACAATACTAAATCCCTGATCCAAAATTTCCTTGATAATCGGTTGATAAATACCACTATGTTCCAGATAACCATGTAATAAGCACGCGGTACCCTGAATCTTTTGCTGTTTCGGCTGGAAGACCTGCACATGCAAACGAAACAAAGGCATTTCCACATAACCTTGCCAATGCTCACAATCTAGCAAATTTAAACCATAGAGTTTGCGATAGGCCTGTAATGGTTTTGATGGCTCGACAATCGCTGATAGATCCAAAGGTTCCAGTACCTGCGGTGTGGTTTCACGATTTGGAACAGGCAAATCCAGTTGTTTTAGAATTGTCGGATTTAAAAATGGAATATTGGACATTATGGTATCTCTCGACAATCACTTGAACCAATCAACATATCACGAATTGTTGCCAGCATTTCGTAGTTTGCACGGCGACTGTGGTCATAGTTTTGTTCGCTAGGACGCCAATCTGTCAAAGTGGTTGGCATAGGTGCAATGACAGGAACCGTTTCAATACCGCTTAAGGCAAATAAACGGCGGGTACGAGGCATGTGATATTCATCAGTAATGAGGATCACCGTTGGCGCGCCACCTTTCTTTTGTAGCAATAAAGAGCTGAATCTAGTGTTTTCACAGGTATTCATACTTCTATTTTCAAGGAGTTTTGCCTCTATGCCACGCTCTTTTAACCACGCCTGCATATAAGGCGCTTCAACACCACTCAACACGATAGGCAAAGCATATTTTTTCTCGACCTGAAGCGTTTTTTCCAAACGCAAACGGGTGTAATTGTTTACCACGATATCTTTACCATTTGCGCCCAGCGTTAAACCGCCGCCCAGCACAACAATGGCATTTGGCTGAGAAATATTTTGTGGCTCAGGTGCGCCATCTTTATTCTTTTTCAGCTCAATCAGATCTTTATTGGTCTCGTCTTTATCATCTTCATTGACAGGTAAGTCGATTGGATAAGTTTCTAAAAAAGCAATGTATTTACCCATCAAAGCCTGATTATCCGGTGTATTCCACTGCAGAAAATCTAATGGCGTTGTAATGGTGACTGCTGAACTTGCCTGATCCTGATCAGGTCGCTCACCCATCAAGGGAATATTCGGTTGCTTCTTTTCTTCAGCACTTTCTTTTTCCTGCTCCTCAGCAATCAGCTCTTGCAGCAATTTATAACGTGCCTGAATCAGTCTTAAATCTTCAGATTTCTCTGACTGAAAGGATCTTTCCATCAGCTTGAGATAAGCCTGTCGTGCAATCCACAGATTCGAACCAGGTTCTAAAGTCTCATGCTCACTCAAAGCTGCAGGTTTTTGGCTTTGTGCTGCGACCTCATTCACATCTACAGGCACAAAGCGGTTGAGCCCTTTAACCACCAGTTGTGAATAAAAAGGTGAATATAAAAAAAGTACAAAACAGCCCAATAGCACAAATAATATGGTAATTACCCGTACTAAACTGACCATCCAATGCACTTTAGCCATAAATCTCCTCATCCACTATGCGCTTGAATCAAACCGTGTTCACTATATAACACAGGTTCAGGTTCGAGCTGAATACTAAACTTTTGTTTTACATCACTTTGTACAGCCTGATAGGTATTTTTTACATCCGTCAGTGCTGCATCTGCATAATTGACCAAAACCAAAGCCTGCTTGTGAAACATACCAACTGGCCCTAATTGCTTACCTTTCCAGCCCGTTTGGTCAATCAACCAGCCTGCTGCCACTTTAACATTGCTATTCGGCTGTGGATAATGCGGTATGTTAGGAAATTGTTGAGTAATTTTGTCAAATTCAGCTTGAGACAAGATCGGGTTCTTGAAAAAACTTCCAACATTCGGGAATTCTTTCGGATCTGGTAACTTGCTTTGACGAATAAGGATGACCTGATTTTGCAAATTTTCTGCGTTAAGCTCATCGCCCACAGCTTGCTTTAAGTCACCATAATTCAATCTGAGATCCGCTTTTTTCAGCAGTTTAAAAGTGACACTCACGATGATGTAACGATCTGGATCATCTTTGAAAATACTGTGGCGATAAGCAAAATGACAAGCTTGAGCTGGAATGGAGTCAAACTGTTTTAATTTACGGTCATAAACCTGAACAGAGTCAATAAACTCTCCTGCTTCGACACCATAAGCACCAATATTCTGTACTGGAGAGGCACCCACCAAACCCGGGATCAAAGCCAGATTTTGTAAACCGAACCACTGCTGCTGAGTGCTGTATAAAACAAAGTCGTGCCAGACTTGACCTGCACCGACCTTAACAGTCACCGTATCCGCATCCTGAGTAACAACATCAATGCCCTGAATATTTAAGTGAACAACCAAAGCCTGTATTTGCTGTGGCAATAACACATTACTACCGCCAGACAATACCAGAACATTCAGTTGCTGCTGTTCAGCAAAATCCAGCGCTGCAATCACATCATTTGGCTGATTGATCTGAACATAATGTGAAGCAATAGCATTAAGATTTAATGTATTTAAACGTTTAAGCGAAACCTGCTCTTGTACTTGCATGTTAAATTAAATCCTATGACCCTGCTGTTATTTGCTTTTTAAAAATCTCGACCCATGCTTTACTGCTTGATTCACACTGATCCAGCACACGATCAAAACCATCTGCGCCACCATAATAAGGATCTGGAACAGCTTGCTGATTGAATTGAGGATCATGCTCACTCATCAAGGCGATTTTTGCCCGAATCTGTGCTGAACCAAATTGCTGAGACGCTTTTTGCATGAGTGCCTGAATATCATCTAAGTTTTCATGATCCATTGCCAAAATCAGGTCGAACTCAACAAAATCATTCAGATTAATTTGTCTTGCACGCAATGCAGACAAATCGTAACCCCGTTGCGTCGCATGTTGTTGACTGCGTGCATCAGGTGCCTTGTTAGGATGATAGTTACTGGTTCCTGCTGAATCGACAAGCACGTCCAAGCCATGCGCGTCACAATAATGTCTGAGAATTGCCTCGGCGGTTGGAGATCGGCAAATATTGCCTAAACAGACACATAACACTTTATATTGTGTTTTCATTACAAAAAAATTCCAACCATTTAAATGTTGAGGAGATAAAAATATTGCCTGCAAAATTCCAGCAAACAAAGGCACCGCACGTAAAACTCATTATGCATGAATTGACCATTGTGACATCTCGTATTTTGTCAAAAATTGCTTTGATTTGAAAGGAAATCGTGTTGATCATTATTGAAAATTCTTTATGAATATGTACTTTTTTGGAATTAAGGGTGAATGGAAATGACATATCAATTATCAAAAGCTTCACTCAGCTCTGAATCTTTAATGGTGATTACCAAAACATTAAAATCTATTATTTTTAGAAAGCGTTATTTTTGCTAAAATCACATACGCCCTTCCAAGCAAATCAGTCCATTCCTTGATCAAAAAATTCTATAATTTTGATGCTAATAAGAAACTTTAATGAAAACTGAAACGATTCAAGGCCGCTTATTATTTTTAAAAGAAGCTGAGAATTTAAAAAATGTAATGCGTAGCTCTCATACCTCCAAGGGTCGAAATGAAAGTACTGCTGAACATACCTGGAGATTGGCTCTACTCGCATTAGTTTTTGAAGATGAATTAAAAGAGTTAGATTTTTCAAGAGTCCTAAAGATGTGTCTGGTACATGATTTAGGTGAAACACTGAGTGGTGATGTTCCTGCAATTGAAAAACAGAATTATCCCAATAAAGATGTACAAGAACGCAATGACCTACTTCAAATTACTCAATCATTAGATGAGCCGCTGAGAAGTTCATTACTCGGTCTCTGGGAAGAATACGAAGCGGGACAAACTCAAGAAGCGATCGCAGTAAAAGCGTTAGATAAGCTTGAAACGATTCTTCAGCATAATCAAGGCATCAACCCTGATGATTTTAATTATGAATTTAACCTCACCTATGGTGAGAAATATACAGATAAGCACCCTTTATTTAAAAGTATCCGTGAACTTTTAGATGCTGAAACGATGCAAAATCTGAATAATAGATAAAATAACAGCGGATCGATATTTTCTAAATAGAGATATTCCGATCATTCTTGAAAATGCCAATCCTCAAAATTGGCATTTTTTAATTTATATATTTTTATCAATTTAAGTTGTACAACCCAAGTTATTTACCCATTTGTCAAAGGATGGATTAGAAGAAATATTAAATAAATATTTTAGACTGACTGGTCAATAGACAGAACTGTCTTTATTTAATAAAATAGCACGGTAAATCGCTGCCGTGAGTAAATTTTATATGCCAACTCGATATATCGTTGTAGGGTGTCCCACAACTGGTGGTGGTAAAGTCATCACAGGCAATCGTAATTTTTTAGTCAACGGTCAAGCAATTGCATGTATCGGAGATGAAGCAACCTGTCCAAAGCATACTGGTGTTTCGATCATCATCACAGGTGACTCTACAACTCAGCTTGGCGGTAGATCAGTTGCACGCATTCATGACTCACTTTCTTGTGGATGTAAGTTACTTCAGCCAGAAGAAGCCTAAGCTGCGTCCGAAGTCTTTGATCAATATCCTCAATTTTATGGTTAAAGGATATAAAGCTATCTATCATTTTAAAAATATTCACTCATCAATAATCTTCCAGCGGCGGGCTTCCCTTTTACCTGCTTAGAACTGCAATATTTTCCAATAATAAAAATAACTGCCGACTCAAACGATGTATTCGATGTATTTAAGGCTCGGGATATGTTCAGAGTAAAATTTACATGGAACATCAAAAATTTTTAAGCACAAGAAAAAACAAGATTCATTATTATTTTCAACAATTTGAATAATAAACGATCTAAATATTTATACATTATTGGGAATGGTATCAACAGCTCAAAATTACACTTTTCAAGCGCATCTTATGTTAATTTATTTGAGCAATGACCTATAGTCACACGATAAGAAATATAGTATTTATGATGAAAAAATAAGGATGTATGTATGAACCCGTTTCAATTTCAAACCGTTCCCAACATTATTGCGGGTCTAGGTTCTATACAAGAACTTAAAAATATTTTAACTCAACATAATTATCATAAAGCCCTGATCGTGACCGATGCAGGCATGATTCAGCATCAGTTGCATCAGCCGATTCTTGATATTTTACAAGAGATTGATTTGGCACATATCATCTATTCAGATATTCAGGCTGATCCGCCCGAACATATCGTTTTAGAAGCCGTAGATTTTGCCAAGCAAGAAAAGATTGATGTCATCCTAGGGTTTGGCGGTGGCAGTTCAATGGATGTTGCCAAAATCATTGCTTTGCTTGCACACCCAGAGCAGCAACAGCAGCTCAGTGAAATCTATGGTGTCAATCAAGCCAAAGCCCCACGTTTACCACTTATCTTGATACCAACCACCGCAGGTACAGGTTCTGAAGTTACCCCGATTTCGATTGTCACCACAGGTGCAACCACCAAAATGGGCGTGGTCTCTCCGATCCTCTATGCGGATGTCGCCATTTTAGATGCAACTTTTACGCAGGGACTTCCTGCACATATCACGGCGGCAACAGGTATAGATGCAATGGTTCATGCCATTGAAGCTTATACCTCGAATATTAAAAAGAACTTTTATGCCGATATGCTGGCTAAAAATGCGTTGAAATTACTGAATCATAATCTGGCTAAAGTTCTCAAGAATGGTGCTGATCTGGAAGCGCGCCAGAATATGTTAGTGGGTTCAATGCTGGCAGGTCAGGCGTTTGCCAATGCACCAGTAGGTGCCGTCCATGCACTCGCCTATCCACTGGGTGGACATTTCCATCTATCACACGGACATACCAATGCATTGGTACTGGTCGAGGTATTAAAATTTAATGCACCCAAAGCCAAACAGCATTATGCGGAATTAATGCAACTCTTAGATCCACGAAGTACAGGCTGTACAGATGGCTTATGTGATTTGTTTATTGATCATATGCAAAACCATCTGGATCAAAGTGGCCTGACTCTAAAATTAAAAGATTTGAATGTTCCAGAGGCCAAACTTGCTCAACTGGCTAAAGATGCCATGCTGCAAACCCGACTCTTGCAAAACAATCCAAGAGAAATGACCGAACAAGATGCTTTACAGATTTATCAGGCGATTTATGCATGAGTAAACCCATTTTAAAAACACGAGAACAATTTAAATTCTTTTTTCCGATCCAGACCCGTTGGGCTGATAACGATATCTATGGTCATGTCAACAATGTGACCTACTATAGTTATTTCGATACAGCTGCCAATTCATTGCTGATTCAAAAAACGGGTTTTAACATTCACAACAGTGAAATTATTGGTCTAGTGGTCGATTCAGCATGTAGCTTTCTACAGGAACTTTCATTCCCCGAAATGGTTGAGGTTGGTGTAGCGATAGGAAAAATTGGCAACTCATCGCTTAGATATGAGCTGGCAATTTTTAAACAAGGTCAGCCCCAAGCAGCGGCACAAGGGCATTTTGTGCATGTATTTGTTGATCGTGAACATCGAAAAAGTACTGCTATTCCTCCAGCAATGCGGGAAGTTCTTGAACAGTATTTGCTGCCGAGTGAATAAAGTTAATATAAAAAAGGCAAAGCGATTAAGCTTTGCCTTTTTATTAACACTTAAGGTTTCAATTGAATATTATGTAATTCTGCATCAAAGGTTTCGACCAAGCTCTTGATGGTCGGTTCCTGATGTAGCAATTCGACGGCACGATTAAATGCTTTTTGCTTGCGTTGATTCTGCATTAACAACGGCGTGTTTGAATCCACCGCACCATATTGCACATTAAAATGGGTTTGAGGCCATTGTGCTTTTAAAGCATCTTCCAAACCATGTTGTAACTGTGACAGCATGCCTTCATATTCCTGAGGGATCAGGAAGATAGATGCGCCATTGATCTGGCCTTGCATAATGCCATGCTGTGCCAACTCTTGCACCGCAGGTGAAAGCTGGCTGGTTCTAAACCAGTATTCCCATTTTTCCAGATTCCATTCGCCTTCCAAGCTCTGCTCACGCAACTTAAGAATATCTTGCGGCATTAAATTGCCCAAATCTTCTTGAGTAGAAGCAACCGCATTCGCTGGTAACTCAACAGCGATTTCCGCCACTGGTTCATCGATAACAGTAACAGCTTGTTCTGTCGCCATCACAGGCTGTGATTCTAGAGGCAACTCATCTACTGACAGCGCTGTTTTAGTATTCTCTTCAACTGGGAAAATCAGAGCGTCTTCCGAATCTGTAATACTCGATTGAACAACTTCTGTCTGCGCTGAAGTTTCTAGTCCGATCAACTGACCTGCTTCTGCATCAAACACCATCAAATTGCTATCTGAATTTTGCGCAACAGGTTCAAGTTCAGGTTCAGGTTCAGGT
>NZ_LZPJ01000084.1:0-3271 GCF_001729365.1 Acinetobacter sp. YK3 | reverse complement strand
ACGGTCCAAAGAGTTATTAACGGATTAGTTAATTGAGGCGGTATTGTAACTAGTTTCTACACTAAATCAAGTTATGTATTGAATTTATCTTGAATACAACAACTGTTTGGGTGTTGTATAGTCAAGCCTCACGAGCAATTAGTATTGGTCAGCTTCACACGTCACCGTGCTTCCACACCCAACCTATCAACGTCCTAGTCTCGAACGGCTCTTTAGAGGAATAAATTCCTAGGGAAATCTTATCTTGAGGTAGGCTTCCCGCTTAGATGCTTTCAGCGGTTATCCCTTCCGAACATAGCTACCCGGCGATGCGACTGGCGTCACAACCGGTACACCAGAGGTTCGTCCACTCTGGTCCTCTCGTACTAGGAGCAGATCCTCTCAAATTTCCAGCGCCCACGGTAGATAGGGACCGAACTGTCTCACGACGTTCTAAACCCAGCTCGCGTACCTCTTTAAATGGCGAACAGCCATACCCTTGGGACCTGCTTCAGCCCCAGGATGAGATGAGCCGACATCGAGGTGCCAAACACCGCCGTCGATATGAACTCTTGGGCGGTATCAGCCTGTTATCCCCAGAGTACCTTTTATCCGTTGAGCGATGGCCCTTCCATACAGAACCACCGGATCACTAAGACCTACTTTCGTACCTGCTCGACTTGTGGGTCTCGCAGTTAAGCGCGCTTTTGCCTTTATACTCTACGCGTGATTTCCGACCACGCTGAGCGCACCTTCGTACTCCTCCGTTACTCTTTAGGAGGAGACCGCCCCAGTCAAACTACCCACCAGACATGGTCCTCGTCCCGGATTACGGGACAGAGTTAGAACCTCAACATTACCAGGGTGGTATTTCAAGGACGGCTCCATACAAACTAGCGTTTGTACTTCAAAGCCTCCCACCTATCCTACACAAGTAAGGTCAAAGTTCAATGTCAAGCTGCAGTAAAGGTTCACGGGGTCTTTCCGTCTAGCCGCGGGTACACTGCATCTTCACAGCGATTTCGATTTCACTGAGCCTCTGCTGGAGACAGCGCCGCCATCATTATGCCATTCGTGCAGGTCGGAACTTACCCGACAAGGAATTTCGCTACCTTAGGACCGTTATAGTTACGGCCGCCGTTTACTGGGGCTTCGATCAAGAGCTTCGCTTACGCTAACCCCATCAATTAACCTTCCAGCACCGGGCAGGCATCACACCCTATACGTCCACTTTCGTGTTTGCAGAGTGCTATGTTTTTAATAAACAGTTGCAGCGGCCTGGTTTCTGTGGCTGCCAATAGCTCAGGGAGCAAGTCCCATCACCGTCAGCAGCGTACCTTCTCCCGAAGTTACGGTACCATTTTGCCTAGTTCCTTCAGCAGAGTTCTCTCAAGCGCTTTGGTCTACTCGACCTGACCACCTGTGTCGGTTTCGGGTACGATTCCTGTGTAACTGAAGCTTAGAGACTTTTCCTGGAAGCATGGTATCAGCCACTTCACTGTACAAGTACAGCTTGCTATCAACTCTCAGCATAGAGCACCCCGGATTTGCCTAAGATGCATGCCTACTGTCTTCCACCTGGACAACCAACGCCAGGCTGACTTAACCTTCTCCGTCCTCTCATCGCATTACACAGAAGTATTGGAATATTAACCAATTTCCCATCGACTACGCCTCTCGGCCTCGCCTTAGGGGTCGACTCACCCAGCCCCGATTAACGTTGGACTGGAACCCTTGGTCTTTCAGCGAACGGGTTTTTCACCCGTTTTGTCGTTACTCACGTCAGCATTCGCACTTCTGATACCTCCAGCATACTTCTCAATACACCTTCATCGGCTTACAGAACGCTCCCCTACCACGTATACATAAGTATACATCCGCAGCTTCGGCACATAGTTTTAGCCCCGTTACATCTTCCGCGCAGGCCGACTCGACTAGTGAGCTATTACGCTTTCTTTAAAGGGTGGCTGCTTCTAAGCCAACCTCCTAGCTGTCTATGCCTTCCCACATCGTTTCCCACTTAACTATGATTTTGGGGCCTTAGCTGGCGGTCTGGATTGTTTTCCTCTTGACTACGGACGTTAGCACCCGCAGTCTGTCTCCCGGATAGTACTCATTGGTATTCGGAGTTTGCATCGGTTTGGTAAGTCGGGATGACCCCCTAGCCGAAACAGTGCTCTACCCCCAATGGTATTCGTCCGAGGCGCTACCTAAATAGCTTTCGGGGAGAACCAGCTATCACCAGGCTTGATTAGCCTTTCACCCCTATCCACAAGTCATCCCCTGGCTTTTCAACGACAGTGGGTTCGGTCCTCCAGTTAGTGTTACCCAACCTTCAACCTGCTCATGGATAGATCGCCTGGTTTCGGGTCTATACCCAGCAACTAAACGCCCTATTAAGACTCGATTTCTCTACGGCTCCCCTATGCGGTTAACCTTGCTACTGAATATAAGTCGCTGACCCATTATACAAAAGGTACGCAGTCACACCACGAAGGTGCTCCCACTGCTTGTATGCATGCGGTTTCAGGATCTATTTCACTCCCCTCACAGGGGTTCTTTTCGCCTTTCCCTCACGGTACTGGTTCACTATCGGTCAGTCAGGAGTATTTAGCCTTGGAGGATGGTCCCCCCATATTCAGACAAGGTTTCACGTGCCTCGCCCTACTCGTCATCATTATGTGTGCCCTTTCGTGTACGGGAATATCACCCTCTACGTTCGCACTTCCCAGAGCGTTCCACTAGAACACACATAACTTAATGGGCTGATCCCCGTTCGCTCGCCGCTACTAAGGGAATCTCAATTGATTTCTTTTCCTAAGGGTACTGAGATGTTTCACTTCCCCTCGTTCGCTTCATAAGCCTATGTATTCAGCTTATGATACCCGCCTTATAGCGGGTGGGTTCCCCCATTCAGAAATCTCCGGATCAAAGGATATTTGCCGCCTCCCCGGAGCTTTTCGCAGGCTATCACGTCTTTCATCGCCTCTGACTGCCAAGGCATCCACCACATGCACTTAATTACTTGACTATACAACCCCAAACAGTCGTTAACACATACAAGTGAGTGTTAGCGTTGCAAACTTAATTGCTACTATTCGTTGTCTGTGAACTTAATCACCATACAGCTTCAATCTAAATTCATATACCAAAACGCTTGATTCAGTGTTTTTGCTAGTTCTCATTTCATTCAACTTAAACATTAAAATGTTTAAATCAAAGAATGAGTGAACAATTTATTTCAGACTCAATTCTACTAATCTGTTAATGATTAACTACCACCTCGTCGGTG
>NZ_LZPJ01000083.1:0-37976 GCF_001729365.1 Acinetobacter sp. YK3 | reverse complement strand
GAGTTGGTCAATAAAATTGATCAGGATGATGCAGCTTATCAAGCATTGATTGGCGAGTTACAGTCGATTCATCGTAAATTACTACAAGCGCCTAAACAATTCTTATTGGTCTGTGAAGAACATCAATCTGATCGCCTAGTTGAAGAAATTCAAAATGTCTGGGATAAGCTGACTGTTGATGAAACACCTGTTCAATTAACGCAAGTCGAACCCGTGAATACTTCAGATGATGAAGCGTGGTTAATTCAAGCCAATGTACAATTCTGTGCATCTGCTTACCAAGCAGTCGATGTAGCACATCCAGATGCAGCACCATTGATGGTGTTGGCAGCTTATCTACGAAATGGTTTCTTGCATAGTGCCATTCGTGAAAAAGGCGGTGCGTACGGCGGTGGTGCAAGCTATGATGGTAATGCGTGTTCGTTCCGTTTCTATAGCTATCGTGATCCACGTTTGGCAGAAACATTCAACGATTTTGAAGCCAGTGTGCAATGGTTATTAAATACCGAGCAACAGCCACATCAACTTGAAGAAGCTATTCTTGGCTTGGTCGCGAGTATGGATAAACCAGGTTCTCCAGCGGGTGAGGCGATTACAGCATGTTATGCATTGCTACATGCACGTACACCAAAATTCCGTAAGATTCTGCGTGAACGTTTGCTCAATGTGAATCTGGACGATTTACAACGCGTTGCCAAGCAGTATTTATTGGCTCAAAAACCTGTAAAAGCAGTTGTTGCGCCATTTGCGAAACGCGAAGAATTGCAGAAACTTGGATTTAGCATCAAGCAAGTCAATTAAAAGAAAAATTGGAGAATTCTATGGCGTTCAAATCTTTTGAACGTAGTTATCTAGAGCTGAGTGTCTTGACGATACTTGGCTTAACTACGTCGTTGGCACATGCGCAAGCGACCGCACCAGCCAGTCCAGCTACAGCGGATGCATGTGTGGCTTTAGCCTCAAATGCTGAGCGTTTGGCGTGTTATGATGCGATTTTTAAAGCACCTGTTGTGATTCAGTCGCAAGTGCAGACACCAGAGCCTGTGGTTGCTGTAGCGGCCGCACCAGCGCTAGCCAGTACTGAAAAAGCTCAACCAGAATCTTTGAAAGATAAAGTGGTTCAAAAGGTAAGTGATCTTCATATTCTTGGTACTGCGCCCAAGTTTGACCCAAATGTTTCTTTACTGGATCGCCGTTGGGAGCTATCAGAAGATAGTAAGTTAGGTACATGGAATATTCGTGCTTATCAACCTGTCTATTTGCTGCCTGTGTTCTGGACCAGTGACAAGAATGAGTTTCCAAGTAGTCCGAACCCTGAAAATACGGTTAAAGACAAGCAAGAGCTGACCTCGAGCGAAGCCAAGTTCCAGATCTCATTTAAGACCAAGGCTTGGGAAAACATTTTTGGTGATAATGGTGATTTGTGGTTGGGTTATACCCAGTCTTCACGCTGGCAAGTCTATAACTCGGATGAGTCTCGACCTTTCCGTGAAACGAATTACGAGCCTGAAGCGAGCTTAATGTTTAGAACCAATTATGAAGTTTTGGGTCTGAATGCACGCTTACTCGGTGTGACGTTGAACCACCAATCTAATGGTCGCTCTGATCCGTTATCGCGTAGCTGGAACCGTGTCATCTTTAATCTTGGCTTCGAGAAAGACAATTTCGCCTTGATGCTGCGTCCGTGGTATCGCGTTGAGGAAGATGCTAAAGATGACAATAACCCCGATATTAAAGATTATGTAGGTCGTGGTGATTTAACCGCATTTTATCGCAAAGGTGATAACGATTTTTCGTTGATGCTACGTCATTCCTTGAAAGGTGGTGATCGTTCACACGGTGCGGTTCAGTTTGACTGGGCATTCCCGATTACCGGAAAATTGCGTGGACACTTGCAACTGTTTGATGGGTACGGTGAAAGTCTGATTGATTACAATCACCGTGCGACCTACGCGGGCTTGGGCGTATCATTGATGAACTGGTATTAAATGAGTTTAAATATTCCAGAGTCATTATTACAGCTAGAAGCAAATTGTGGTGTGTTCGCACTGTGGCTCATCTTAAAGCAATATCAAACTCATATTGATATTGCTGATCTGATCCAGTTGTGTCGCCATGATCGTCAAGATGGCACATTCACGATTGCACTGGCTGTAGCCATGAAGAAATTAGGCTATACCGTTTCATTTTATACAGCACCTGATCCGAATATCGATGACAATGAAAAGCAGTGTTATCGTGAAGCGGAAGGTCTGCAGATTCCTATTGAGGCTGCTTTAACCTACGCTGAGATACAGCACGCTTTTAAAGATGGCAATTTTGTGATCGTGTTTTATGACACCTTGCAGGGAGTGGGGAACCAGTCCTTGCTTTATTCAATTGATGAACAGGAAGTGAGTTTCTGTGATCATTTTGATGTGATGTCTAAAGCTGTATTTGAACAACAACGCCAAGCTGATGGAATCTGCCAACAAGTGATTGTGATTGAGCAGCCTTCTAGTTTTTATCCAATCTGAATGTTGGCATTGGCGTGTTTTAAACGGCTCTTTTTCGGTGTTGCAATTAAATAGGCCAGCGTTAAAGGGCCGAGTCGACCTGTAAACATCAGTACGCTAAGGACAAATAAACTGCCGTCATGTAATTGGCTTGTCGCGCCGCGTGATAAACCTACTGTACAGGCGGCAGAAACCACCTCAAACATCAAGTCCATCACATCCAGTTTGGGTTCGAGCAGCAGAATAATAAAGCAACCGACAAAGACCAACATGCCTGTAATCGCTGTCACAGCAAGGGCTTTATAGGTTGTTTCTGCTGAAACTGAATGATTAAAAATGCGGATTTCCTCATTACGCCGTAAAAAAGAAAGCACACACAGCAACAAGATCACAAACGTACCGACCTTAATGCCACCAGCAGTACTGAGAGAACCACCACCAATAAACATTAATAGCATGGTGAGTAAGGCTGTACTATGCTCCATCGCACCTGTATCAATTGTATTAAATCCAGAGGATCGAGGAACCGTGGCCTGAAACCATGCATTCATGGCCTGTTCACCTAAACTCATTGAACCGAGCGTCAGTGGATTATTTGACTCTAATAACCAGATCAAGATAAAGGCGACCAGATTCAAAATCGCAATGGTACTGAGGATGAGCTTGCTGTTTGGCGTCAGTTTGCTCCAGCGCTTATTTTGTTTGACATCGATCAGCACCAAAAAGCCAATTCCCCCCAATGTATAGAGCAGGCTGATGGTTAAACAGATCAGATAGTGGCTCTGGAAATTGATCAGACTATTGTCGAACAAGGAAAAGCCTGCATTATTAAAGGCAGAAACGCTATAAAAGATGGCGTAATAAAGCCCGCGGGCAAAGCCATAAATCGGGGCAAATGATGCAGTTAATATCACAACACCAATCAGTTCAAAGAACAGGGTGTAGAGCACAACGCCTTTGGCGACGAAGGTAACTTTGGATAGGCTGGTTTGGCCCAGGCTATCTTGTGCCATCATTTGCTGTTTAAGCCCCAACTTTGGTGCCAGACTCAAGGCTGCCAATATGGCAAAGGTCATAAAACCCAAACCACCCGATTGAATCAATAACAGGATAATAAACTGCCCAAAATGATTGAATGATTCATTCAGATTAACTACGGATAAGCCCGTAATGGTGACGGCTGATGTCGCAGTAAACAAGGCATCCATCCAGCTCACGTTATCTTTATTGGCAATCGGCAGTTTGAGTAATAATGTCCCGATGACAATAAAACTTAAAAAACCAATCGCCAGCAAAGAAGGCGGGCTTAGGTTAAAAATCTTTTGGGAGTTTATTTTTAATGCCATGTTATGCGAAACATCCTGAAAGTTTTCTGAGATGGCTAAGCGAACCTTCCAAAATCAGTACATCATCTGTTTGCAAGGTAAAATTAGGATCGGTTTCATAAAAAATCTGCTGATCACGTTTAAGCAACAACAGTTTAATATTTGGCTCTTGCTTTAAAATACCTGACAAATTGATATTGTTCAGTTTCTCATTAACGGGAACCTTGACGATGTAATGATCATCATCCAGTGCCATATAACGACTCACCATCGGGTAGTTCAGTGCTTGCGCTACACGGACACCCATATCTTCTTCAGGATGGATAATCTTGCTGACATTTAAATGAGAAAGGATGGTGTGATGTGCTTTGGTTTTGGCTTTCACCAGAATCTTCTCAACACCTAAATTCTTCAGGTTTAGCACACAGAGAATACTGGCTTCAATATCTTCGCCAATCGCAACAATAACCGCATCACAATTCTGGATGTTTAGCTCTTCAAGAACGTGCTCATCTGTCGCATCGGCAATCACTGCATGTGTAATACGATCAGCCAGATTTTCTACATTGCGCTTGATGGTATCAATTCCGATGACATCATGATTTAGTTTGGTCAGCTCTAATGCAACAGTTGCCCCAAAACTACCTAAACCAATGACTGCAAACTGTGCCATAACTGTCCTTAACTAAATGATAAAAATATCTTTTTACTCATTTTAAAATGGAATAATTTTCTGTTTGTAATGATTTTGTGTTGTCGTCTATCAAAGATTCAATAGATGTTGATAAAAATAAAGCCGACATCATGCCGGCTTTAAGTCGTTAAGCTGCTTATTTAAGGAAGCGCTTATAGCCAATATTGTTGCTGATTTCAGCATATGGATAAGTGATCTGCTCTAATGTTTCAATCAGACCATCTGGATTCTGTTTAGCATCAGTCGCTTCCAGACCCACCAATACACGACCTTCCGCGGCACCGTGATTACGGTAATGGAACAGGGTAATGTTATGGGTTGGCCCTAAGCGCTCAAGGAAGGTGAGTAGAGCGCCTGGACGTTCTGGGAATTCAACACGGAATAAGCGTTCATTTTCAATATTGGCATGACCACCAATCAGATAACGAATATGCAGTTTTGCCACTTCATCATCAGATAAATCATCCACTTCATATTGCTGTTTTAACATGTTGTGAATTTCATGGCGTTCAGCTTCACCACCTTTTAAGCTAATTCCGACAAAGACCTGAGCCAGATTGCTTGAGCTGGCACGATAGTTAAACTCAGTAATGTTACGGCCTTGCAATGCACGGCAGAAGTTGAGGAATGCACCTTTTTGCTCAGGAATCGTTACGGCATAAATTGCTTCACGGCGTTCACCCAGCTCGGTACGTTCTGCGATATAACGTAAACGGTCAAAGTTCATGTTGGCGCCACAAACAATCGAGACCATATTTTTATCAGTCAATTGATGCTCTGCAACATACTTCTTGATGCCAGCCAAGGCCATGGCACCAGACGGTTCGACGATGCTACGATTTTCATCATAGGTATCTTTAATGGCAGCACAGATTTCATCTGTATCGACCGTTACGATATCCGGTTCAACGATTGGACCTGAGTTATCCGATTTACGTAAACGGATCACATCAAAAGGTAATTCACCAATTTGAGCGACCGCTGTACCATCAGCGAATAGACCTACATGCGGCAATATCACGCGTTCATTTGATTCGAGTGCCGCTTTTAAACATGCCGATTCTTCGTATTCAACGCCAATGACTTTGACATGCGGTGCCACTTCACCGAGATAGGCCGCAACGCCCGCAATGAGTCCGCCACCACCAACAGCAACGAAAACATATTCAACATCACGCCATTGGCGCAGTAATTCATTGGCAATTGTGCCTTGACCAGCAATCACCAGCTCATCGTCATAAGGCGGAATGAAAACCAGTCCTTCATCTTCCGCACGTTGTTTTGCATATTTGTTGGCAACATCAAAGCTATCGCCGTATAACACCACTTGACCGCCCAAGCGTTTAACAGCCTGAACTTTAATATCAGGTGTCGTGCTCGGCATAACGATAATCGCAGGAATACCTAATTTTTTTCCAGACAATGCCACACCTTGCGCATGGTTACCTGCGGATGCACAAATAACACCACGATCGAGCTGATCTTTAGGAAGCTGGCTGATACGGTTATAAGCACCGCGGAGCTTGAAAGAGAACACAGGTTGTAAATCTTCACGCTTAAATCGAATGTTATTATTAATTTTTTGACTAATTCGTGGAGCTGCTTCAAGCGGTGTTTCAATTGCAACATCATAAACCGTTGCTTGTAAAATTTGTCGTACCACACGAGACAGCATGTTCTTCTTCCCTATAACAGTTTAAAATAGACGATCATTGTAGCAAACCCCTGTGCATTTGCGCTGTTTTCTTGCAGCAAATGTCAAAATAGTTGAGTGAAGTCATGAGTCTATATGCAACCCAAGATGAAAAAAAACAAGCTGCGGCAAAAGCAGCTTTGAAACATTTGCCTAAAGGCGGCATTTTGGGCGTAGGAACAGGAAGTACCGTTAATTTTTTAATTGATTTATTGCCTGAATTGCAATTAGAAGCAGCTGTCGCTAGTTCGAATGCAACCGCTGAGCGTTTGAAGAAGCTCGGTATTGAAGTTGTGGATATGAACTCGGTAGGTGGCCTAGATGCCTATGTGGATGGTGCTGACGAAATTGACCGTCATATGCATATGATTAAAGGTGGCGGCGCTGCATTAACCCGTGAAAAAATCGTTGCGTCAATTGCAAAGAAATTTGTATGTATCGTTGATGATTCAAAATGGGTCGACCAGTTGGGTCGTGATTTTCCACTTCCTGTTGAAGTGATTCCAATGGCACGTTCTGCTGTTGCACGTAAAATCGTCGCTTTAGGTGGTGATCCAGTTTATCGCGAAGGTGTGGTTACGGATAATGGTAACGTGATTCTGGATGTATTTAACTTAAACATTCTCAATGCGCTTGAGCTGGAAAAAACCATTAATGACATTCCGGGTGTTGTCACCAACGGTATCTTTGCATTAAATGCAGCAAGCATTGCAATTGTTGCAACTAATAATGGTATCGAAGAGCGTACTGCACAATAATGCAGGCAGTTTCATTAGAAACGTTATTACCTGAAATTAAGGTGGTTCGACATGCAAGGGCGAGAAATCTGCGCTTGCGTGTGGAGCCCACAGGTATTCGTTTAACGGTTCCGCTATTTTGTAGTAAAAAACAGATCCAGCAGTTTTTAACTCATTCTGAGCAATGGCTGGTTGAAACCTGGAGTAGACAACAAAAACAATTTAGTCTGAACGTGGATTTGCCTGAGCAACTTTCATTATTCTTTCATACCCAACCTTTTCAGATCATTCGACAATCACAACGACATATTTTTAAGTTTGATTGGGAACAGCAGACGATCTTTATACGAGATACGGCGTCGGAAAAAGCGTTACAGGCAGCCGTTATGGCTTATGCCAAGCAATTTTTACCTGATTATCTGGATCAGGTCAGTCGGGAAATCGGCTTGGCTTATCAAGCTTGTACTATTCGAAATCCGAAAACCCGTTGGGGAAGTTGTAGTTCCAAACATGACATTATGCTCAGTGCAGCATTAGCGCTGATGCCTGAACACAATGTCCGAGCTGTGTGCGTGCATGAATTAGCACATACCAAACATTTTGATCATAGTGTGGCGTTCTGGAATGAAGTTGCTAAATATGATGAAAACTATCTGATCCATCGTCAGCAACTGAAGCAAATTCAATTACCGAGTTGGTATTATAAAAAGGACTAACCGTTAAAAAAGCGGTTATGTTGTACAGCTAAACCTTTTCGGATACGCCAAGCCTGTTTAAGGTTTGGAACATCATTCTGCCAGTGTTTCAGCACAAGGATGATGGCAATAATTTCCGCACGGGTCAGAATTCCTAGCCAGAACACAATTAGAAATAGAATGTGGGATTGTCCAGTTAGAGTTATTTGTACCAACAGTGCGAATAAAAACAAAGTCCAGATTTTGGCACCGAGACTATGGGTGGCAACTTCTTTGCGAAATTTAATGAAACTGACCACATAAATGGCAATTTCAGATGCAACTAAAATAATGATGGGATAGAGATGCTGTTGAAAAAATGCGGGCTGTTGTAGGTAAATCGAAACGATTGCACAAATAAAAAAGATTTGATCAACATTGGAATCAAGTCGGCGTAAGCGTTCATTTGAGACCCCGAGATGTCGGGCAAGCATGCCATCGAAGATATCGCTAAGCAGACCCATTGTGAGAAAAATGACGGTATAGATCGGATAAAATTCAGGTTGGAATAACGTCACTGCGACGATAAGAAAACCGAGAATGACTCGGGAATAAACAAGTAAGGTCGGAATTTGATATTTTAGAGACATTCAAGAAGTGGAATAACATTATTTATTCTGAGTATAGCATCCGAGTAAATGAATGAATTTTAAAATTATCTATTTCATGTAAATAACAGCAGCCTCGAAAGACTGCTGTCATGTTTAAAACGATTTTATTTAATGCCTAAAGCATCGCGCATGATGAAGAATAAATCGGTTTGATCGAGTAAGCCTGATACATTGGCTGCACGCGGGCCATAAGCGGCTGTACGAACTTGGGCACCTGTATGATGCTGGCTCTTACCTTCAGGTGCAGTGCCGTAGTTGATTGCCATTGCGACACCATCTTTGGTTTTAAGCGCTGCCGTTTGACCCGGGCTGTCACCATCTACTGGAATGATTTGGCTGGTATGCGCATGGTCACCTGTAACAATAATCAGGGTATCACCATGTTCTTTTGCAAATTTTAAAGCAACTTGAATCGCTTCATCGAGTTGTACTGTTTCACCAATTTGACCGCATGGATCAGCAGCGTGATTTCTTTTATCAATTGAACCACTTTCAACTTGTAAGAAGAAACCTTTAGGATTTGGTTTAAGCAGTTCAATTGCTTTATCAGTCATTTGTGCCAAGCGTGGTGTAGATGCCGTAAATTCAGGATTATCTCTACAGCTTTCAGCCTCTTTCTTATGGCCATTTAATTGTGTTGCTGGACCACTCCAAATCACAGGAAGGTTGCCATTTGCAAATAAACCGAGTAAAGGTTGGTTTTGATTGGCGCTATCAACGGCTTTTAATGAGTTCAGATCTTCAACGATACGATAATTTTCTAATTTCGCACGCTCAAGCAAAGTCTTGTCTTTGAAAGGACCTGCTTTTGCAACTTCATAGAATGTTTTCTTACCGCCACCTAAAGTCACGTCAGCACGTGTTGTTAGAAGCTGTTCTGTGATCGAACCTAATCCACCATTTTCCAGTGCGCTTTCAGGACAGCGTTTGGTTGTTTCATTTGGCCCATAACACTTACGTGCGCTGATATGAGAGACCAAAGCAGCTGGGGTTGCATCTTGCAGTTCAGTCGTTGTGACATTACCTGTCGCAAAACCAGCTTTTTTCGCAAGTTCCAAAATAGTTGCATGGTGTTTTTGATAAATGTCTACGCCAAGTGCATTATTATAAGTTTTAACCCCAGAAGCCCATGCCGTCGCAGAAGCTGCCGAGTCTGTTACATAATCAATTGCACCATTTTTATCCAGCGCATAAGTTGTATAACTACCTGTAAAAGGGAGTACATCTAAACCTTTAAAGTAACCCGCAGCGCCTTCTGCATAATTTCGCGCAGAGGTAATCTCTGAATCACTGGTACCATCGCCAATAAAGAGAATAATATTTTTTACGGTCTTATCACTTAAAGAATCTTTTAATGCTTGTGTGCGTTCTTGTTTTAAGCGAGTTGCGCCACCGAACTGACGAATATCACCTTTTGCACCAGGTTCTAATAATTCTCCAGGCTGTGGGTTAGGAGAGGTGATAGGAGGTTCGGTTGTTGGTGGTTTTGGTTGTGGGGTTGGCTGGTTATTATTAGAGGAATCGTTGTCGCTTCCGCAACCAACAAGTAATGAAATAAGAGCAGGTAAAAGTAATGGTTTAAGTTTCACTTAATTTCAACCTAAAGATTAGTTGAAATGGATAGTAATAATTAAATGTTAAGGTTTGGTTAAAATTATATTTTGATTTTCTTTATATTATTTTAAAAAGGCATTGAAACCGAGATTCCAGTGCCTTTATTTATATTTTAAGTTTTTAAAAACTACATTGTAATTGTGTTGTTTGCAGTTGATCTGGAGCTTTACGATTGTCAAGCCCAGCACTTGCACTGACTACCTGATTGGCTTTGATTTGAATCTGAATAAAATTATATTGGAAGGTGGCGTTAGTGGGTTGTGATGAACTGCTATTTAAAAGATATTCGTGAGTTGTTTTATTGACCTGTAATAGGTTGTCGGTACTGTCCGCATCAAGTGTTGAGCGATAAGTTTGAGAGCCTTTAATCAGTTCAAGCACACCATTTGCCCGAATATTGAGTTGACAGCCATTGCCATCATCATAATGACCAATCAGATATTCAATAGAAGGTAAGTTCACATTAACCAGATTAATTCCCGTTAATCCTTGCTTACATGGATAAGCTGAGCCATTGCAGGTTGCAGTTGTATCTACAAAGCCAACCGCACGACGGTAATCGCCTGCACCTGAAACACGGAATGAATCAGTAGATTCTATTTGAGGATCAAAGCTATAAACTTTTTGTTCTAATAAATTATAGCCTGATGGATTGATTGAATCCTGCTGGTAGTTCTTTGCTAGTTGTAAGGTCGATTCTTTTAAAGAGGTGCCATAATCATCCCGAACCATTTTTTGGTTTGCGGCTATTTTTAACAGTGTATTTTGAGCTGGATCGATATTTTCTGGTGCATTAGAAACAAGTGTTTTTAAGGCTGTCTGATCACCCCGTAGTATTTTTCCATCAAGTTGCCCATCTCTTAAATCAATTGCCAGATTTTTAGTAAACTCGGTAAAAGAATCGGTGGGAAAGCTGTTGGCCCATTGCTGAATATAACCAAAACTAAAAAAGACAGTAGTATAAAGCGCTGGTAAATTAATGATATCTTGGGCTGTAAAACTGCTGAGTGAATAGGCAGGACTTAAATTAGGTAGATCGATACTATTAAAAGCACTTAATAAGGCTGTATTTACATCATTTGAAGCCAGTTTTAAATGTAAACTGCTAATTCCCGTCGGATCAATTTTGGCATCAGTTGGAAGATATCCAGAGCGAATAAGCGCTCTTTGATAAACAGCTTCCGAATTCGGATTAATAAAAACAGTCTGGTTAGTTGAATTGAGATTAATTTCAATCAGTGTATTTAATTGAGTTGAAACATTATTGTATTGACCTGACAAGGGATTATAAATAAGCGCACTCGGCAGGGTTGTTAATTCCACTCTATAAATACGATTTTTAACGCTTTGAGGCAAGGTCAGTGCAAGATTGGTGGTTGTATTGGCTGTCTGCTCTAAAATTAAAGTGTTGTCTGTATTGTCATAAACCTTAATGCTGATATTACGCAGCTCAACAGGCACTTTAACATTTAATGTTCTTGGACTAGGTGTTGGCGTGGTTGGAGTTTCAGTCGGAGTTGATGCTTCGCTTTCACCACTTCCGCAACCGACTAATGTTGAACTCAATAGAAGGGTACCAAGTCCTACGCAAATATAGTGATTTAATCTTTGTTTTTGTCTCAAAGAAGGCATTCCAGCTCTCCAAAATTTTGCATCCATGAAATTTATTATTACCGCAATGTTTTTTTATTCTATTCGAATCCCTAGCGGAAACAATAGCGTTTCTTGACCAATGGTGAAATCATTTCGGATAAAACAAATTGATTTATCTTTAATTGTTGGATCAATAAAAATATAGACTGAAGATAACAACATAAATTTCCAAGCCAGCAGATATTTATTTTCTTAAAAGTTAGAGACTTGAAGATTGTGTAAAAGAGGGCAAACTGCCATACTACAGGCCTAAATGAAAGCTAGAGGTGTCACACGTGATTTCTGTTGGTATTGTTGGTGGAACTGGATACACAGGGGTTGAACTATTACGTCTATTACTTAGACATTCACAGGTTCAAGTTCGTATTCTCACTTCTCGTACAGAAGCAGGAAAGCGCGTTGCGGATATGTTCCCAAGTTTGCGTGGTCACACGACACTTGAGTTTTCAGACCTTGATTTAGAACAACTCAAACAATGTGATGTGGTGTTTTTCGCGACACCACATGGTGTTGCCATGCAGCATGCAGAAGTTTTAACCGCTGCTGGTACTAAAGTGGTTGATCTTGCGGCAGATTTCCGTTTGCAGAATCTTGAGCAATTTGAAAAATGGTACGGCATGCAACATAGCTGTCCAATGATTTTGAAAGATTCTGTTTATGGTTTAACTGAATTAAATCGTGAAAAGATCAAACAGGCTCAAGTTATTGGTAATCCTGGCTGTTATCCAACAACAGTACAATTGGGCTTAGCACCTTTGTTGAAATCGGATACTCAGCTAATCAATACGCAAGGCATTATTGTTGATGCGAAATCTGGTGTCTCTGGTGCAGGCCGTAAAGCTAGTCTTGGCATGATTTATAGTGAGAATGCAGATAATTTCAAAGCCTATGGCGTTGCTGGGCATCGTCATCATCCTGAAATTGTGGAAGCGCTTGAAAATATTTCAGGTCAAAAAGGTCAGTTTGATCAACTGATTTTTGTACCTCATCTGGTTCCGATGATTCGTGGCATGTTGAGCACGATTTATGTTGATTTAACAGAACAGGGCCAGCAAGCAGATTTACAGGCACTTTATGAAGATTTTTATAAAGATGAACGCTTTGTTGATGTGATGCCTGCGAATAGTTCACCAGAAACACGTAGCGTTCGTGGCGCGAATGAACTCAGAATTGCACTTTATCGCCCACAACCAAATAAGCTGATTATCTTGGTGGCTCAGGATAATTTAGTCAAAGGTGCAGCAGGTCAGGCCATTCAAAATATGAACTTAATGTTTGGTTTTGACGAGGCTGCTGGCTTAGAAGGCATTGGTTTATTACCATAAAAAACGCTTTTTTACTTCACACACATTTAAATTTCGATTTTAATGTGTGCTTTGATGCAAATCATAACGATAGAGATGATGATGGAAAACGTTGAACCGACTACTTCACCAGACAGTTCCGTTGAGAAAAATAAGTTTTTAAAAACGAATTTACCTTTAATTATTGGTGCTACCGTTCTGATCGGTAGCAGTTTTATGCTTGGTTATACTGTCGGACACCGTCAGGGTTTAACCGTTGTTGGCTATGATGCTGATGCGGAACAATTGGTTGATGTTGTCCAGAAGCAGAAGACTGCGTTGGATGCTGTGAGCAAAAACTTAAATGCAGCTGTGCAAGAGCGTGATATGGCTGTGGGCAATGCAGATGACTTATTTAAATCTGTGAATCAGGCCAATGCAGATAAGGCTCAGTTTGAAGGAATGAACGCGATTTATCGTGAAATCCTGAGACAACGTGGTGGTGTAAGTTTAACGATTCAAAATATGGCAATTAAGTCATTACCTGAAAATGCGTATGAATATCAGATTGATCTTGTTCAGGTCAGCCCGAATAAACGCCGTGCTTCAGGTTCAGTCGAATTACGTCTGATTAAAGACACTGAAGTTTTAGTCGTACCTTTAGAAGATAAAAACTTCAACTTTGAAGATTTTGAGCGTTTAACTGGCCGTTGGACAATGCCAAAAGGCTTTACACCGCAATTTATTGAAGTGCGCTTAACTGGATCAGGTACACCGATCATTAAACGTTTTAGCTGGCAACGTGGTAAGCCTGTGGATGTAAGTTCTGCCTTTGTGTCAGAAATTCCTCAAGCCGAAGCGAATGCTCAATAATTTTTTAGATTAAGAACTGGATATGCGAAGATACAAGCGTCAAATGAATTTAAGTGAAGTGAAAAACTCTTTTCATCAATCAGGTTATGTCGATTGGCACTTAAATCCACGTTTAAGTGATTCGCAGGAAGATCATGAAGGTGAAGTGGTTGTACAAACAGCCCCACCTGAATTAAAGCGTCCGCCATTATATGCGGTGGTTTTAATGAATGATGATTACACACCAATGGATTTTGTGATTGAAGTCTTACAAAGTTATTTTGGGATGGACTTTGATCAGGCCAGTCAAGTGATGCTGACCGTTCATTATGAAGGTAAGGGAACAGCGGGTATATACCCACGTGATATTGCTGAAACCAAAGCCAATCAAGTGAATAACTATGCTCGTGCACAAGGCCATCCGTTGTTATGCCAGATCGAACCTGAGCGAGGATAAACAAAGCAACGCTTTGTCCGAGCGCAAGACGAGCAACTATGTTGCGAGTGCAGGCGTTAAGAAAAGCGAAGCTTTGTTCCGAGCGCAAGACCTTGCGCCATGATATGGCTCATATGTTGCGAGTAACAGCGTTAAAAAAGCAACGCACTTGCGGAATGTTATTCCTCATGCGTCAGACGAACAGTTAGGCTGTAAGTCAAAGCATTAAAACTATATTCCCGTTCTATAAAACGCATAGCAAAACTCTTGAGAAGTCTTTACGCTTCTCAGGAATTTAGCGCCTGATGATTATATTGAGATTTAGTATTCATCCTTAAATTGTTAAATCATATTGGCTTGATTTTTATGAGGCCTAATTAACATTTGAAAAATTCACTTTAACTACATTATTCTGATATTTATTAAGTAAATTATCATATTTGCTGAATATTTAATCAAATTGGTGGGTTTTATCCACTTTGTAATTGAATTTTTACAACAATACTTTGTTTTGAAACTTGACCAAGATAGTCAACTAATGCTAACAGTAGAATATGAAGCAAAGAGACTTGTAGATGTCTATTCAATCACGTTTACAGAAGCTCAGCGGATCAAGTTAATAATTCGCTTTTTCATTAAAAGATTCTCTTTTTTTGATAGAGCCCAAGATATAAGGGGGTTACATGCTCAGTCGTCAATTAGAAGTATCGTTACGTTTGGCTGTTAGCATGGCTCGTCAAAAGAGACATGAGTTTCTGACAGTTGAACATTTGTTGCTTGCCTTGCTGGATAATGATTCAGCCGTAAATGCGTTAAAAGCCTGCGGTGCTGATATCGTTACTTTGCGTAAAGAATTAGAGGAATATGTAGAGCAACATACCCCGAAACTTGGTGATAATAGTGAACAGGCTCCTCATCCAACAGAGAGTTTTGACCGAATTTTGCAACGTGCCATTTTCCATGTTCAATCAAGCGGTGGTGATCGTACAGTTGAAGGTGCCGATGTTCTCGTCGCAATGTATTCGGAACGGGATTCTTTTGCAGTTTATTTGCTTAAACGTCATCAAATTAACCGTTTGACTTTGACTCAATACTTATCTCATGGCACACGTAAAGATGAGATTCAGGTTGAAGAAGAAGTTGAAGATATTGAAGGTGAAAATGCGGCTTCTGCCAATGCAGGCCCATTAGAGCAATATACACTTAACTTAAATGTTGAAGCTCAAAAGGGTAAAACCGATCCTTTAATTGGACGTGAAAAAGAGATTGAGCGTGCGGCACAAATTTTATGTCGTCGTCGTAAAAACAACCCGCTTTTAGTAGGTGATCCGGGCGTCGGTAAAACCTCAATTGCTGAAGGTTTGGCTTGGTTAATCGTGAACGGTAAAGCGCCTAAACCATTGGCTAATGCTGAAGTCTATAGTCTGGATATCGGTGCGCTTGTTGCAGGTACTAAATATCGTGGTGACTTTGAAAAGCGTTTAAAACAATTGTTGAATGCTTTGAAAAAGAATCCAAATGCGATTTTATTCATTGATGAAATTCATATGATTATTGGTGCTGGTTCGAGCATGGGCAGCACTATGGATGCATCGAATTTGATTAAGCCTGCGCTAGCAAATGGTAGCTTACGTTGCATTGGCTCAACCACTTTCCAGGAATATCGTCAGGTATTTGAAAAAGATCATGCTTTGTCTCGTCGTTTCCAGAAAATTGACGTGAATGAACCGAGTATCAATGAAACGATTGAAATTTTACGTGGCTTGAAAAACAAGTTCGAAGATTTCCATCATGTGGAATACGACGATAAAGCTTTGGTTGCGGCTGTTGAGCTGTCTGCGAAATTTATCAATGATCGTTTCTTACCAGATAAAGCCATTGATGTGATTGACGAAGCGGGTGCGCAACGCCGTCTGAAAGCGGAAGTAGATGGTACAACCATCTCTGTTGAAAATATCGAGGACATCGTTTCTAAGATTGCCCGTATTCCACCGAAAACGGTTTCTAAAGATGACAAGTCTGTACTTGAGAATCTGGAACGTGATCTTAAGCGTGTGGTGTTTGGACAGGATGAAGCTATCACGGCACTTTCATCAGCAATCAAATTGTCTCGTGCAGGCTTAAAAGCACCAGATAAACCAGTCGGTAGTTTTGTATTTGCTGGCCCAACAGGTGTCGGTAAAACCGAGGTCACAAAACAGCTGGCGAAATTGCTGGGTGTAGAGCTGGTTCGTTTCGATATGTCGGAATATATGGAGCGTCATGCGGTTTCCCGTTTGATCGGTGCGCCTCCAGGTTATGTTGGCTATGATCAGGGTGGTTTACTGACTGATGCGATTCATAAAAATCCGCATTGTGTACTCTTGCTCGATGAGATTGAAAAAGCACATCCAGATGTATTTAACTTGCTGTTGCAAATCATGGATCACGGTGCCTTGACTGATAATAACGGTCGAAAATCTGATTTCAGAAATGTGATTATTGTTTTAACAACCAACATTGGTGCTGAAAGTATTGTCCGTGCTAGCATTGGCTTTACTGAACAAGATCATAGTTCAGACAATCAGGATGCAATGAAACGTGCATTCTCTCCTGAATTCCGTAACCGTTTAGATGGCGTGATTCAATTTAAAGCACTTCCAACTACGATTATTGATTCAGTGGTAGATAAATTCTTAACCGAGTTGCAAGCGCAACTGGATGAGAAACAAGTGGTACTTGATGTCGATCAAAGTGCTCGTGACTGGTTATCAACCAATGGTTATGACCGTTTGATGGGTGCTCGTCCAATGCAACGTCTGATTCAGGAACATCTGAAAAAGCCACTTGCTGAGATGATTCTATTCGGTGAGCTTGCTGAGCATGGTGGTAACGTTGCGGTTTCTGTGAAAACAGAAAATGGCAAAGAAGTCGGTTTAAAACTGGAAGTATTTGAAGATCATATTAACCCGAGTGCTGAACCTGCTTAATGTTTGAACTTTCTTTCTCAATAACCCAAGTACTTAAAGTATTTGGGTTATTTTTCGTCACAGCAATTGCTGAAATCTTAGGTTGTTATTTTCCTTATTTGATTTTGAATCAAGGAAAGTCGCATTGGTTATGGATTCCTACAGCGTTAAGTTTGGCTGTATTTGTCTGGCTACTCACCTTACATCCAGCTGCATCTGGTCGAATTTATGCGGCCTATGGTGGAATTTATATTTTTACGGCTTTGATGTGGTTACGCTATGTTGATCAAGTCATGTTGACACGCTGGGATATTCTGGGTGGGATCGTTGTTGTTTGTGGCGCCTGCCTGATTATTTTACAGCCGCAAGGTTTGGTTCGTTAAATAAACATCAGCATGGTGCAGATTGTCACCATGCTGAGATTAAGTCCTATAGAAATTAACTGAGTACATAGCTTTCATGGATTCCGCATTCCGCAACAAAGCTTTCATCGTGTGATACCAGTATCACAGCACCATTAAAAGAGCGAATTGCTTGGGCCAGTAATTCACGAGATTCAATATCGAGATGGTTCTCTGGTTCATCGAGAAGCAACAACTCAACTGCTTGTTGTTTTAAACCCAATAATGCTACTTTCAAACGTTCTCCACCGCTCAATTTTGTTAAAGGACTCAACGCTTTATCTCTACGGATTTGTAAGTTGCCTAATAGGGTGCGTGCCTGTTGCTCGGTCAGATTTGAATCTATACCACATAGATATTCAACAGCAGATAGATTTTCATTGAGTAATGAAAGGTTCTGGTCCAGATAGACAGCGCTTACTTTGCAATAAATCTCTCCTGCAAGTGGCGGGATTAAGCCTTGAAGGGTTTTGAGTAAAGTGGATTTACCCGTACCGTTTGCGCCACTTAAATGCAATTTTTCACCAGTGGATAGGGCTAGATCAATTGGCTGTGTTTTTGCATAAGTCAGTTGTAATTGCTGACAGCGTAAGATTTCACCTGATTTACCAGTCGTTTGAGTAAATTCAAAAGACTGTGATTTAAGATGCTCCAGTTGCGTTTGTTTTTGCTGTAACTCATCTTTTGCATCTGCAAGCTGTTTGCTCTGCTGTTTTCGTAAATGTGAAAGAGATTGCTCAGATTGTTCTTTCTTGGCATCCAACAAGATCGAAGCTTGAGAACCAGAGGCTCTTAACTTTTCACCCGTTTTTTTTCGCTTTTGCGCTTTCATCTGACTTTGATGTTGTTGCTCTTTAAGCTGTTTTAACTCGCGTTTCTCTTGTTGCACTGCATGTGATAATGCTTCAACTTGTAACTGATGTTGTTGCTGATAGAGCGCGTAATTGCCACCATAGTACTGTAGACCGAGCTGGTTTAAGGCAAAAATACCTTGTACATGAGAAAGTAATTGTCGATCATGACTGATCATTAAACCACCCGTAGGATGTTGCGCCATTTGCGCTATTAACCATTGTCGTCCTTGAGTATCCAGATGATTGCTAGGTTCATCCAAAAGCAGATAATGATCTTTCAATAAGAATAAGCGACAAAGGGCAAGCTTGGTTTTTTGGCCTTCACTCAAATGTTGAGTCGGGGTATCTAGTGTTGTAGGTAATCCTGCACTTTCTAACAATTGTTGCCATTCGGTTGGTAAGTGCCAGAGATGTTCAACCCGATCATAATCGCTAAATAAAGCAGTACCTTGCTGAATCCGTTCAAAGCATTGATATAAATCTTCAATATCCAAAGCTTGAGCAATGGTATCGGCTTGTACACGTTGGAGTTGCGCAAGATGCTGATGTGGGCATTGCCATGAAATTTGGCCTGAATAAGCGAGTTCAGTCGATTGCCCGTGAAGTAGAGACATCAATAGTGATTTACCCTGACCATTACGTCCAATCAATCCGCAAAACTGATGTAAGGGCAGTTGGAATGAAAGCTGGTCGAAGAGTTTGTGCTGTGCCAATTCAAGCGATAGATTTGAAACGATACATGCCTGTTGAGTCATAAGAAACCTCATAAACAGGATATGCAAAATAGCGAGATAGAGATAAATTTTAGAATGACAATCGCTAAACGATAGATAAGTCTATTTTGCACATCAAAAAAGAAAAATGGATTTTGATGAGAAAAATAGGACTTACTTCATTGGCGTAATCTCGGGTTGATGTATTTTTCATCTATTTTATGAGCTAAGCGAGCAAAGGTCAAATTTCAGGATTTTTAAGTTATGATTAAAAAAACATAAAAAATGCTTGTCAAATGCTGAAATAGTGCGTAATTTAATACTTAGACACAGTTTTTTAGATATTTGAAATAAACATGTTAAAGCATACTGTAAACACAAACGCATACTTTTATTTTTGGCAATATTAATCGTTGCCTGATGCGTTTCGGGCAGCAAAAAGGGTTGCCCAACCAGTTAATACCTGATCGGCAACACCGATCAGGTTTTTTTATGCTTTAACAATCATCATTTTAGGAGAAATATCATGTATACATTCAATTATTCATATTTTAGCAAGATTACTTGGTTTTACTTTGCAAAAAAATCAACATCACTTAGATCACACTTGCTCAAATAAATGAAAAGGACTGCGAAGAAGGCCAGTCCAAAGGAATTGAAAAATGAATGCTTTAAATACTGCTTTGACACAACCACAAACACACACAAAAGAATCAATGCTTAGCTTGCCATCACAACTCAAAGCGCAGTATCCCTTGTCTGCAAATCTGGCGCAGCAAATTTCAAAACATCGTCAAACGATTCAAAATATTTTATCAGGACAAGATCATCGTTTAATGGTGATTACAGGGCCTTGCTCGATCCATGATCCTATCGCAGTACTCGAATATGCTGATCGTCTGCAACAACTCCAAGAACAAGTCAAAGATCAGATTTTCCTTGTCATGCGTGCCTATATTGAGAAACCACGTACCACAGTGGGCTGGAAAGGTTTTTTATACGATCCAAATTTAGATGGATCATCAGATTTACAACTGGGCTTAGAAAAGTCTCGTGCTCTTTACTTACAGCTGGTTGAAAAGGGTTTGCCGATTGCCAGTGAAATTTTAAGTCCAATGGCAACGGGTTACTTTGATGATTTACTGGCTTGGGGGGCAATTGGTGCACGTACCAGTGAATCACAAATTCACCGTGAAATTGCCAGCCACATGCCGTACAGCATCGGCTTCAAAAATGGGACTGATGGCTCGATTCAGATTGCTTTAGATGCAATCCAGTCTGCCATGAATGGGCATCAATTCCTCGGGATGACCCAACAAGGTTTGCCTGCGATTCTGCATAGTACAGGTAATCCATTGCCACACCTGATTTTACGCGGCTCAAATCATGGTACCAATTATGATTTGGCGTCGATCCAGTCCATGCATTTTAAACATAAGCATTTACCAGCGCTTGTGATTGATTGTAGTCATGGCAATAGTGCTAAAGATCCATTAAAACAACCGCAAGTGTTGCAGCAAATCATTACAGAGTGTGCGGAATCGAAAGTGCGCGGTGTGATGATTGAGAGTCATTTAGTAGATGGCAATCAAAAAATCTCTTGTGATATGACTTATGGTCAATCCGTCACAGATGGTTGTTTAGGTTGGGATAAAACAGCACAGGTTTTGCTGGATGTTGCTGAACAAATGCGACATAAGAAATAAAGTTAAAAAAGCCAGTTGAAGACTGGCTTTTTTATTGGCTTAAAATCAGGCTGCTTGAATAGATTGAGCTGCAAGAAAGTGACCGATTTCCTGACTAAACTTTCTCGGTTCAGTAATGAGTGGCGTATGGCCAGAACGTTCAAAATAAACAGCTGTGGCATTTGCCAAACTTTCTGCAATTAAGGTTTGTCCCATTTCAGGGTACAGGGTAGATTCACGACCAATAAAGAACGTCGTTGGGCAATTGAGCTGGCTAATCGCTTCGCGATAATCTTCATCATGATTGAGATAGTTTTCTACATACCAAAGCAAGTAATCCAGTCGTTGAATCGGCAATAGATACTTTTGTAAGAAAGGACGATTCAGTGCCAGTTTGAAAATCTTGGGACTATAGTTATTACTGCCTTGCAGCTCGATAAACGCACCCCATAAGCTCACTAGGTTATAGCGAACATCATCGGGTAAATCTTCAAGCTTCTGTGCATGTTTGTATTGGTGTAATAAGGTTTGAATCTCAAGCAAGAGCTGTTTAAATTGAGGATGCTTCTGCCCGAATAAGCCATATTGCCAAGAGTCATCGACAGAGATCTTCGGCGTTTGATCAATATGTAAATAGGCTTTGAGTTTTTCAGCCAGATTGCCATGTTTCATCCCATGCATGGCTGTGGTTGCACCCATGGAATAGCCCATCAGGATAAACTGATCGAGTTTTAGTTGCTGGATCAGACTATTGACATCATTCCAGTGGCTAGAAATTGCATCCATATTGGGGATCGCACAATGCTTTGACCCCCCAAAACCGCGCCAGTCTGGAATGATAAATTCATATTGTTTGCGATTGGAAAATAAGAAAGGGAGCCATTGCCAGCTTTGCATGCCCAGACCTGACAACACCAGCACAGGCTCACCTTCGCCAACGCGTCGCACAAATAATTTTTCCTGATCAGGCATGGTATAAAATGGCATTATTGTTCTCCAATATCGTTTGCTTCCTCAAACTTTCTCAGTTGAGGAATCATTTGTTCCAACCATTTTATCCATTCACTTTCTGTAATGATACCAAGTTCAAGAATCATTTTATGGATGAACAGCACACGGTTGGTGGGTTGGCTATTTTTAAAATCTTTATCATGAATGGCTTGATAAAGGCTTAATTTTTCCTTATGGATGGATAAGTGGCGTTCCAACTCAGGCAAAATGGTATTGCCTCCCAGTTGAGCCTCAGCCCTTAACCTAACCATAAGATCATCACGTAATTGTGCAGGTTCGCTTTGTTGTTCAATCCATGCAGCCAGTTGTATTCTACCCAGTTGCTCAACTTGGTAGGTTTTTTTTCGGCTATTTGCAGCTTGTTCTTCTAGTGTCGAAATCCATCCTTTTTTCAGCATCCCATTGAGTTCACGATAGATTTGCTGATGAGTCGCATTCCAAAAGAAGCCCATTGAACGGTCAAAGCGACGAGCCAATTCAAAACCTGTGCTCGGCTTCTCTAATAGGCTGGTCAATAAAACATGGGCGAGTGACATGATGTTCCATAATAAAAAAATGACTCATCAGAATTATGCAATATGTTGCATAAAAATCAAATCTTGTTTATAACTTTATGCAACAAGTTGCATTAGCCAGCAGAATGCGAGCCAAAGGAGAAAACATGTCAGCTTATCCACATTTATTAAAGCCACTTGATTTAGGCTTTACCACTTTAAAAAACCGTGTGCTTATGGGGTCTATGCATGTTGGCTTAGAAGAAGCACCTCAAGGTTATGAGCGTATGGCTGCATTCTATGCAGAACGCGCCAAAGGTGATGTTGGATTAATTGTTACAGGTGGGATTTCGCCAAACGATGCTGGCCTGACTTTTGCCCATGCGTCTAAGCTCGATAGCATTGCCGAAGCAGATAAACATAAAGTGATTACCCAAGCTGTACATGAGGCGGGCGGTAAGATTGCAATGCAGATTTTACATACAGGTCGCTATTCTTATCAGCCTGAGATTGTTGCACCATCTGCGATTCAGGCACCGATTAACCCAATTAAACCCAAAGCGCTTACTTCAGCAGAAGTGCAGCAAACCATTGATGACTTTGCCAACTGTGCCAAGCTTGCACAATATGCAGGTTATGATGGCGTCGAAATCATGGGGTCAGAAGGTTATCTGATTAATGAATTTATTGCCGCTCGTACTAACCACCGTGATGATGAATGGGGCGGTAGCTATGAAAAACGTATTCGTTTCCCGATTGAAATCGTAAAGCGTACTCGTGCGTTGGTGGGTGAGAATTTCATTATCATTTATCGCTTGTCGATGCTGGATCTGGTTGAAGGCGGTTCAACGCTGGAAGAAGTGATTCAACTTGCAAAAGAAATCGAAAAAGCAGGTGCAACCATTATCAATACTGGTATCGGCTGGCACGAAGCGCGTATTCCAACGATTGCAACTAAAGTACCGCGTGCAGCATTTACATGGGTGACTGAAAAGCTCAAAGGTGAAGTTTCAGTTCCTTTAATTACTTCAAACCGTATCAATACCCCTGAAATGGCGGAACACGTTCTGGCTTCTGGTCATGCAGATATGGTGTCTATGGCACGTCCAATGCTGGCAGATCCAGAGTTTGTTTTGAAAGCCAGCGAAGGTCGTAGTGATGAGATCAATACCTGTATTGGTTGTAACCAAGCTTGTTTAGATCATATTTTTTCAATGAAGATTGCGACATGTTTAGTTAACCCACGTGCTTGTTATGAAACTGAACTGATTTTCAAAGAAACCAGTGCAGTGAAAAATATTGCCGTGATTGGCGCAGGCCCAGCAGGTTTAAGCTTTGCGGTTTATGCTGCAAGTCGTGGTCATAAAGTGAAAGTCTTTGATGCCAGCAACCAGATTGGTGGTCAATTCAATATCGCCAAAACTATTCCGGGTAAAGAAGAATTCTACGAGACCTTACGTTACTTTAAACGCCAAATTGAATTACAGCCGAATATTGAGTTAGTACTCAATCATACAGCCACTTATGAAGAGCTAAGCCAAGCAAATTATGATGATATCGTGGTTGCGACGGGCGTGACTCCACGTCAATTGCAATTTGAAGGCATCGATCATCCAAAAGTGTTGAGCTATATTCAAGTATTAAAAGAACGTGTACCTGTAGGTAAGCGTGTTGCCATTATTGGTGCAGGTGGTATTGGTTTTGATACCGCAGAATACTTAACCCATGAAGGTGATAGTGGTAGCTTAAATCCTGAAAAGTTCTATGCAGAGTGGGGAATTGATACGACTTACGAGCATGTAGGTGGCTTAAAACCAGCTGAGTTAGAAAAGTCAGAACGTGAAATTTACTTACTACAACGTAAAACAGCATCTGTTGGTGCAGGTTTAGGTAAAACTACGGGCTGGATTCACCGTACTGGCTTAAAACATCGTGATGTGAAAATGATTGCGGGAGCAAGTTACGACAAGGTTGACGACCAAGGTCTACATATTACGGTGGATGGTCAAAGTCGTATCCTTGAGGTGGATAATGTGGTGATTTGTGCTGGTCAGGAATCTTATACTGCGATGTTTGACCAACTTAAAGCAGATGGTAAAAATGTTCATCTGATTGGTGGTGCGAAAGAAGCAGGTGAGCTAGATGCGAAACGTGCAATTCGTCAAGGTGCTGAATTAGCAGCCGTTTTATAAGGCAGAAATGAGCATTTTCTCATGAGAGGAAGTGCTCATTCACTTTTAGATATGAAGGAAAAATAACAATGACACTTGCAACAACAAAACAAGCCTTAGCGATCTGGCATGAAATGATTCAAGCTGGCGATTTATCTCGCTTAAATGACTTGCTTGCGGAAGATGTTGTGTTTCGCTCGCCAGTTGCTTATAAGCCTTATGAAGGAAAGCATGTGGTCTTTTTTATTTTGACCAATGTGATTCAGGTGTTTGAGAACTTTACTTATCACCGTGAATTTTATACCGAAGACGGTGAAAATGTGGTGCTGGAATTTAGTGCCAATGTGAGTGGTAAGTCATTAAAAGGCATTGATATGATTCGTTTTAATGATCAGGGGAAAATCATTGATTTTGAAGTGATGATCCGTCCGATGAGTGGTTTGGCAGCATTGGCAGAGAAGATGGGCGCAAGATTTGCCAAGTATCAACCCAACTAAAGCACTAAAAATAGCCTAAGTAATATTCAGAGATTTAAAATGTGGTTAAAACTTTCAACTTTGGCTTTATTGCCTATATTACTCATTCAGGGTACGAAAGTTCGTAAAAATACACCACGTCTGTTAGAAGCCGGCGGAGAGCGTGCAGGTACGATTGGTGCGGGACAACCGCTGTCCATATTGATCTTAGGTGATTCAGCGGCGGCTGGCGTGGGTGTTGAAACTCAACAAGACGCTTTATCTGGAGCGATCATTTCCGAATTACAGAGTGAATATCGCTTGCAGTGGAAATTACAGGCAAAAACAGGTGATACTACTCAGCAAATTTACCAAACAGTACAACAGTTAGATCAGCAATGTTATGATGTAATCGTCACCTCAATCGGTGTCAATGATGTCACTAAGCTGACTTCGGCAAAGTCTTGGTTGAAACAGCAAAAACAACTTTTTAGCTATATACAACAACAGTTTCAACCCAAGTTAATTATTGTGTCTGGTGTACCGCCAATGCAGCATTTTCCAGCTTTGCCGAATCCATTGGCTTGGCTGTTTGGAAAATATGCAGCACAAATGAATCAAGTATTACAACAATGGCTGGCGCCGCAGCCGCAATTTCATTTCATTCAATATGATGTAGAAACTTTTCAGGCGATGAATCTGCCAATGGCCAGTGATGGTTTTCATCCTGGCAAAGAAATTTATGCAATTTGGGGAAAACAGGTCGCTAATTTAGTGCGGCAAACATTTACTCATCGTTAGAGGCGGTATTGGATATGGGTATATCTGCTTTAGACAAAATAAAAGTGTTAGGTTCAGAACTCTTTGATACGGTACTCGGTGCTGAACAACCGAAAATGTATTATGACCCGAAAGGGAAGATTAAGGATGTGCTGGAAAAATTACCTCAATTAAAGCAAAAATATCGTCCAACGCCGTGGCTAAGTAATACTCATCTACATTTGCTGTATTTTGATGTGATTCGAAAGAAAATGATCAAGCTTGAATATGATCGAATCGAACAATTACAGATGCAGGATGGTGGTGTAACGGCAATCGCATGGTATGGATATGACTTACCGCCAGAGACGCCGACTATTGTGATTATGCATACCATTACAGGGACACCTGAAAGTATGCGGGAGCTGGTTAAAGACCTGCATGAATATACAGGGTGGAGAATCGCATTGTGTTTACGCCGTGGTCATGCGGGTTTGCCAATGCCTGTACCACGTATTTCATTGTTTGGTTCGACCAGTGATCTAAAAGAGCAATTGGCACATATTCAAAGCTTATTTCCAGACTCAGACTTATATGCTGTCGGTTCTTCTGCGGGTACAGGTTTGTTAGTACGCTATCTAGGTGAGCAAGGTGCAGACACACCTTTCAAAGCTGCCTTTGCAATGTGTCCAGGTTATAACACTGAAATTGGCTTTAAAAATGTCCATCCTTTTTATAGCAAAATGATGACCAAGAAGCTTTTTAAGCACTTTATCTATCCGTATCAGACCACATGGGGGCAACTTGCTTCTGTAGAAAAGGTGCTGACAACCACCAGCTTGGAAGAGTTTGAAAAAGAATACTTTGAAATGGCTGGATTTCAGGATTATCAAAGCTATTGTCAGGCAATTAATCCGATCTATGTGTTTGAAAATGTCAAAATTCCATTGATGATTTTGAATGCAGAAGATGATCCTGTCTGTTCAATCAAGAATCTGGAACCATATAAAGATGCAATTCAGCATATGGAAAATATTGCTGTGGTAACGACGAAGAAGGGTAGCCATTGTGGCTTCTATGAAACGTTAAGTGTGAAATCTTGGGCTTCACGTTTGATGTCTGATTTTTTTAAGAATTATTAATAATGTAGAAATAAAAAAGCCATGAACTGCAACAAACGCGGCTCATGGCTTTTTTCAGCAAGCAATTAAAACATTAGTTGTTTAATGCAGGTGTAGCAGCAGCAATTGCGGCAGCAACAGCATCATCTTCACTTTGAGCTGGTGTAGATGATTTTGGCGCTTTTGCAGTTTGTTCAGCTTTTGGCTGCTCTACTTTAGCTGGTTTAGGTTCAGCTTTTACAGGTTGCTCAGCTTTAGGCTGTTCTGTTTTTGCTGGTTTTGGTTGTTCAGTACGTGGAGTCTCAGTTGCAGCAGGCGTTTCAGTCTGCGCAGGATGGATTTCACGACGAATTTCAGTGGTCGTATTTGCAGTTTCTTCGCGCGTTGTTTCAACAGCAGGCGCTGGAGCTTCTTGCTTATCAACACTTTCTAACGATTCAAACTCCTGAATTTTTTCAGGCTCAGGTTGTGGCTGAGTTTGAGTTTCAGTCGTTGACTGTTCTTGCTGCTCTTCGTTTTTAGGTTCTTCTTTTTTCACACAAGCAGTTAATAAAAGACCAGTCGCCAGTGCTGCACAAATTAAAAGTTTTTTATTTGCCATTGCTAAAACAACATATTAAATAAGGACAGCACGAATTATAACAGTAAAAGTATGTGAAGAAATCCCTATGCTTTGTTGAGTTTGTTTATATTTTATAATTGCTTGCAAATCCTCATCACTTTTATGGCTCATTTATTACGGTTTAAAACCGATTTTTAAGAAGTTTGAGGATGAATTTGAGCGCTTAAACGTAATTTAAGTATGAAAAATCATCAAATCCCGTAAATTTTTATCGAAAATGCTGATAGAATAACCAGTTGTTTATAGTTCTTTGAATTGATGCGGTTTGACTTTGCTTTATAGGGGCAGAGTACAGTAAAATTGCCCAACATTGTAGGCCGATTTCGGCTCGATTGTACGAGAAACTCAATGACCCATTTTATTTTTGTCACTGGTGGTGTGGTTTCATCACTAGGTAAAGGTATTTCTGCTGCTTCTGTTGCTGCACTTTTGGAAGCTCGTGGCTTAAAAGTCACTATGGTAAAAATGGATCCATACATTAATGTCGATCCAGGTACCATGAGTCCATTTCAGCATGGTGAAGTTTTCGTCACAGAGGATGGTGCTGAAACTGACTTAGATTTGGGATATTACGAACGTTTCTTACGTCGTGCAAAAATGACCAAACTGAATAACTTTACCAGCGGTCGTGTATATCAGGACGTTTTGAACAAAGAACGTCGTGGTGACTACCTAGGTGGTACTGTTCAAGTTATTCCACATATTACAGATAACATTAAAGAACGCGTACTTCGCGCAGGTGAAGGTTACGACGTTGCGATCGTTGAGATTGGTGGTACTGTTGGTGATATCGAATCACTTCCATTTATGGAATCAGTACGTCAGCTTATGGTTGAGTTGGGTCATAAACGCACAATGCTGATGCATTTGACCTTATTACCATACATCAAATCTGCTGCGGAATTGAAAACCAAGCCAACTCAGCATTCTGTGAAAGAACTTCTTTCAATCGGTATTCAGCCAGATATCTTGATCTGCCGTACTGAATACGATGTCGATGTTGATACTAAACGTAAAATTGCATTGTTCACGAACGTTGAAGCGCGTGCCGTTGTGGTATGTAAAGATGCGAAAACGATTTATCAAATTCCACGTACTTTCTACGAACAGAATGTTGATGACCTGATCTGCGAACGTTTTGGCTTCAACGATCTTCCAGAAGCAAATCTTGAAGATTGGGACAATGTTGTTGAAGCATTATTGAATCCTGAATACACAGTACGTGTTGCGATGGTGGGTAAATATGTAGAACTTCCAGATGCTTATAAATCTGTGAATGAAGCACTTTTACATGCAGGGATCCAGAACCGCGTTAAAGTTCAGATTGACTATGTCAATGCTGAAGAGCTTGAACAGCAAGACATTAGTATTTTAAGTACGGCTGATGCGATCTTGGTACCAGGTGGTTTTGGTGAGCGCGGTACTGAAGGCAAAATGAAAGCCATTCAATACGCCCGTGAAAACAAGATTCCATTCCTTGGTATTTGTTTAGGTATGCAATTGGCTGTGATTGAATATGCACGTAACGTTGCAGCGATGCCAGAAGCAAGTTCAACTGAATTTAACCGTTCAACTAAATATCCACTCATTGGTTTAATCACTGAATGGTTAGATGAACGTGGTGAGTTACAGCAACGTAGCCTTGAGTCTGACTTGGGCGGTACGATGCGTTTAGGTGCACAAAAATCAGAACTGGTTGAAGGCACTAAAACACGTGAAGTATATGGCAAAGCTGAAATTACTGAACGTCACCGTCATCGTTATGAAATGAACGATCGTTTTATTCCAGCACTTGAAGAAGCTGGTATGAAAATTTCAGGCTATTCATCAGTACAACATTTAGTTGAAACTGTAGAAATTCCTGAACATCCTTGGTTTATTGCTGTACAATTCCACCCAGAATTTACAAGTTCACCACGCGATGGACACCCATTATTTGCTAGTTTTATCGGGGCTGCTAAAAATCAGCACCAAAAGTAAGTATTGAGTTTTAAATAAACTGGGAAAGTTTAAATGTCACAATTAAAACCACAAGAAGTTGTACGTTTAGGCGATATACAAATGGCAAATCATTTGCCATTTGTATTATTTGGCGGAATGAACGTACTTGAATCGAAAGATTTAGCATTTGAAATTGCTGAAACGTATGTTGATATTTGCAAACGCTTAGATATTCCTTACGTGTTCAAGGCAAGCTTTGACAAGGCAAATCGTTCGAGCTTGCATTCATTTCGTGGTCCTGGTCTGGAAAAGGGCATAGAGTGGTTGGCGGAGATTAAAAAGCATTTTAATGTGCCAATCATTACCGACGTTCATGAACCTTACCAAGCAGCGCCTGTAGCTGAAGTCGCAGACATTATCCAGCTTCCTGCCTTCCTTAGTCGTCAGACTGATCTTGTTGAAGCAATGGCAAAAACTCAAGCCATTATCAATATCAAAAAAGCACAATTCTTAGCACCACATGAAATGCGTCATATCTTGCATAAATGTCTGGAAGCTGGGAATGATAAACTCATTCTTTGTGAACGTGGTTCAGCATTTGGCTATAACAACCTGATCGTTGATATGCTTGGCTTTGACACCATGAAAGAAATGAATGTGCCAGTATTCTTTGACGTTACCCATGCTTTACAAACACCAGGCGGACGTGCTGATTCTGCGGGTGGTCGTCGTGCTCAAATTACAACTTTGGCACGTTCAGGTATGGCAACAGGTTTAGCGGGTTTATTTCTGGAAGCGCATCCGGAACCGGAAATTGCAAAATGTGATGGACCATGTGCATTGCGTTTATCTCAGCTTGAGCCATTCTTGGCACAATTAAAAGAATTGGATACTTTAGTTAAAGGATTCAAAAAGTTAGACACCCACTGATGCAATAACTTGCATCTTGTTTTTCATTCAACAGAGGAATTGTTCATGAGCCAAATCGTTGACATCCGTGCACGTGAAATTTTGGACTCTCGTGGTAACCCAACCATCGAAGCAGACGTTATTTTAGAATCTGGGGTTGTTGGTCGTGCATGTGCACCATCTGGTGCTTCAACTGGTTCTCGTGAAGCTTTAGAACTTCGTGATGGCGATAAAGCACGTTATTTGGGTAAAGGTGTTAAAACTGCGGTTAATAACGTAAATACGATTATCCGTGACGCTTTAGTGGGCAAATCAGTATTTGAACAAAAAGACATCGATAATACGATGATCGAACTTGATGGTACTGAAAACAAAGAAAAATTAGGTGCTAACGCAACTTTAGCTGTTTCATTGGCTGCTGCTCGCGCTGCTGCTGAAGAAAAGAAAATTCCTCTTTTCCAATACATCGCAGATCTTCGTGGTCAAACGACTTTGACTATGCCTGTACCAATGATGAATATCATCAATGGTGGTTCGCATGCAGACAACAATGTTGATATTCAAGAGTTCATGATTGAGCCTGTAGGCTTTACATCATTTGCTGAAGCATTACGTGCAGGTGCAGAAATCTTCCATTCGCTAAAATCAGTTTTAAACAAAAAAGGTTTAAACACTGCGGTAGGTGATGAAGGTGGCTTTGCGCCAAACTTACGTTCAAACGAAGAAGCAATCACTGTTATTCTTGAAGCAATTGGTCAAACGGGTTACAAAGCTGGTTCTGATATCATGTTGGCACTTGACTGTGCTTCTTCAGAATTCTACAAAAATGGTCAATATGTCCTTGCTGGTGAAGGTAATAAAGCATTCACAAGCAACCAGTTCTCTGACTATTTAGCTGGTCTTGTAAACCAATACCCAATCATTTCGATTGAAGATGGTCTGGATGAATCTGACTGGGAAGGTTGGAGCTACTTAACATCAATCCTTGGTGACAAAATCCAGTTAGTTGGCGACGATTTGTTCGTAACTAATCCTAAGATTTTACAACGTGGTATTAATGAGAAAGTCGGTAACTCGATTCTGATCAAATACAACCAGATTGGTACATTGACTGAAACTCTAGATGCAATCTACCTTGCGAAAGCAAATGGTTATAGCACTGTAATCTCACACCGTTCAGGTGAAACTGAAGATTCAACAATTGCTGACTTGGCAGTTGGTACCGCAGCGGGTCAAATCAAGACCGGTTCACTATGCCGTTCTGACCGCGTAGCGAAGTATAACCAATTGCTTCGTATTGAAGAATTAACGAAAGCAGCTTACCGTGGTAAAGCTGAATTCAAAGGTCTAAAATAAGGTCAAATTATCCATGTTGAAAACTTCTAATCATCTTTCTTTACAAAAGAGAGAAACTCTGCAAATTCATAATCCTATAGAATTCGCAGATGATCTTCCTTTCAGAAGGATGTAGGGGCTTTTTCATGTTAGAGATGTTTCGATCGACCTCGAGTAAATTGATTCTGTTGCTTGCAGTCGTTTTGGTTGCAAGCTTGCAGTATCAATTCTGGTTAGGTGAGGGCGGCTATTTCCCTCACCAAGCCTTAACTCAGCAAATTACTCAACAAGCTGAAATTAATACTGAATTAAAAGAACGAAATCGTATTTTAGCTGCCGAAGTTTTTGATTTAAAAAATGGTAGCGAAGCGATTGAAGAACATGCACGTTTAGATTTAGGTTTAATTAAACCCAATGAAACATTTGTGCAAATGAGTACAATCAGTACCCATTACAAACCGATTTATATTGATCCAAACGCAAAAGAAGATACTGCAACGAATGAAAACCCAGACTAAGCTGTGGGCGGTTGTACCAGCAGCAGGTTCGGGCAGTCGTTTTTCTAAAACTGAATTAAAACAATATCAGTATATTCAAAATCATACTGTACTTGAACATACCGTTAATCGTCTAAATACACTTGATCTGGCAGGCTGTGTGCTTGCCATCGGTCAGCAAGATAATTTTGCCAAAACACTGCCGTTTCAACATAAAGATAATCTACATTTTTGTGAAGGCGGTGCCGAGCGTGTGCACTCTGTTTTAAATGCCTTGACTTATTTGTCTGAAATTGCAAATGAAAATGATTGGGTATTGGTTCATGACGCGGCACGCCCATGTGTTACTTCGGATTGTTTAACCCGTTTGGTTGAGTCAGCAATGCATTCAAATCAAAGTGCAATTCTGGCCATTCCAGTACGTGACACTTTAAAACAAGTCCAAAGCGAGAATCAGATCGAGAAAACGGTAAGCCGTGAATTGTTGTGGCAAGCTCAGACACCACAAATGGCTCGGTTACATGTTTTAAAAAGCGCAATTGAACAGGCCTTAGCAGATCATATTGTGATTACAGATGAAGCGAGTGCTTTGGAATATGTGAAAGAACCTGTGCAAGTGGTACAGGGGCGATCTGATAATATTAAAATTACTTATGCCGATGATCTGGAATTGGCAAGGCTCATTTTACAATCTCAAATTCATTCATAATTATTTCGTTTGCTCTATAAATCAGTTTTTCTCATTGCTTTAATAGCCTAAGTAAAAATTAAGTGAAGTTTACTGTTTGTTTACATTAACTTAAATGACAAAAAACTGACGATTTGTTAAATTTGAACAACATACTTTATAACGGATCAACAAATGAAAAAATTATTACTTGCGGGCCTTTTTACTTTTTCTTTAGTTGGCTGCGCAACGACTCCTCAACAGCCTGAAGATACTGTACAGGAAACAATTCGCTATTCTACTAGCCCTTGTTTTGGTACCTGTCCAATCTATTCTGTTGAGATTACACCTGAAGGCGCTGTTCATTTTGATGGTAAACAATATACCAAGGTGACAGGTACTCAGGATTTAAAAGTTGATCCTTCTGTTTATACCAAGCTCCAACAAGAGCTAAAAACTTACCGTCCTGCGACTGGCGCGAATGTAAAAACAACGGGCTGTGCAGAAACAGCAACTGATCATCAAAGTGCTTTCTTTGCATGGAAACGTCCAGATGGTACAGTGACTCAGTTAAGCCACTACACAGGCTGCATCTCTCCAGCAAATGCTGAGCTCAATAAAGTGATTGAAAAGTTGCCTAAGACGATTGGTATTGAAGATTTAGTACGTTAATCTCGACTTCGTTTAAAGAGAAGGCTTAATTACGCAAAGTAGTTAAGCCTTTTTTCATTTGTATAAAGATTAAAAATAACATATTATAAAAACATATACTGTTTTGTGAGAGGAAGATGAGCAGCATTATTCTGGCTTTGATTGGTGGTGGGCTGATTGGATTTGCTGTTGTCGGCTATTTATATATAAATGGTCGTATTGCTGGCATTAGCGGGTTAATTGCTCAACTCTTACAACCAAAATCTTTCATTGGAAGCTCTGCTTTCTGGTTCTTGATGGGCTTAATTGTTACTCCTTTTATTTATCAATTATTTGTACAGCCACAGATTATTTTAGATTCTTCTCCATTTGCTTTGATTGCCGCGGGTTTACTGGTGGGCTTTGGTACACGATTGGGTTCAGGGTGTACCAGTGGTCATGGAATCTGTGGGATTAGCCGTTTATCAATGCGTTCAATCATCGCAACCGTTACATTTATGTTTGTAGGAATGTTCACAGTCTATATCGCACGTCATCTTTTGGGAGCGATATGATGAAAAATCTATTTGCTTTTATCTTTGGAAGTATATTTGCACTAGGTTTAATGATTTCAGGAATGTCCAATCCAGCAAAAGTATTAAGCTTCTTAGATATTTTGGGTGAGTGGGATATCAGTTTGATGTTTGTAATGATTGGTGCAATTGCTGTGGCATTTATTCCATTTCAAAAAGCAATCCGTCATCCTAAAACCATCTTGGGAGAAACGATAGCATTGCCGCAGAATCGTCAGATCGATAAAAAGCTGATTATCGGCGCGGTTCTATTTGGTATAGGTTGGGGAATTGCAGGTATTTGTCCAGCACCAGCGCTTACTTTAATTGGACTTGGTTATACAAATATCTGGTATTTCATTATTGCCATGTTAATCGGTATGTTTCTTCATCATCTTTGGGCCAAATCAAGCGGAGAGTAGCAATGTCAAATCCACAAGTTAAAGCTTTCTTTGATGAAAATAGTAATACCTTTAGCTATGTTGTCAGTGATTCTGAAACCCGTTATTGCGCAATTATCGATAGTGTACTGGATTATGATGCTGCTTCTGCGACAACCTCAACAACGCATGCCGATGAGATTATTGCGTATATTCAAACTCAGGCTTTACAGGTTGAATGGATCTTAGAAACACATGTGCATGCTGATCATTTAACGGCTTCACAATATTTAAAATCACAACTTGGCGGAAAAACTGCCATGAGTGAAAAAATTGCTGTGGTTCAGGAGACTTTCAGTGCGATCTATGATCTTGATATAAAGTATTTTAATTCCCAACAAATATTTGACCATCTTTTTAAAGATAATGAGCATTTCCAGATTGGACATTTAGATGCATTTAATATTCCAACGCCCGGCCATACACCTGCATGTTTAAGCTACGTAATCGGAGATGCTGTTTTTATTGGCGATACTTTATTTATGCCTGATTACGGTACAGCACGTTGTGATTTCCCAAAAGGGAGTGCAGACTTGCTATTTGAGTCCATACAAAAACTTTATCAATTACCTGAACAGACCCGAGTTTTTCTTTGCCATGATTATAAGCCTGAAGGGCGAGATGAGTACGTTTGTGAAACCAGTATTCGAGCTCAAAAACAATCTAATATTCATTTAAATGCCGCAACGCCAAAACAGGAATTCGTACAAATGCGGCAGGCACGAGATGCAACCTTATCTATGCCAAAGCTGATATTACCTGCCATTCAAATCAATATGGATGCAGGGCGTTTTCCTGAACCTGAAGCCAATGGAATTCGTTATTTAAAGCTTCCTTTAAATTATTTTAAATCCTGATTCTTCCAAAAATAGCACTGAAATTCGCGTTAATCCTACCAAATAGCCTAAGTAACATTAAGCTTTAAACAGCCAGCACAAGCAAGAGCCAACAAAAAGTCAAAACAAAAATTTTGTACTTTAAGAAAGAGCTATGTTAAAACTACATCCATTTTGAGACTTACATCAATCAGGATATAGGAATGACAACCATCTATTTAGTCAGACATGGTCAAGCTTCATTTGGCAAAACTAACTATGATGAGCTGTCAGAAAATGGTGAAGCACAAGCAAAACTCTTGGGTCAATATTTCAAGAATATTTTTACTGAACAGCCTTATATCGTTTCAGGAAGTATGAAACGTCATCAGCAAACTACACAAATTTCTTTAAGTGAATGTTTTCCTCAGGCCATGTATAAGACCGATGGATTGTGGAATGAGTTTAATCACCAACAGGTGTTTTCACTGTATGAACCTAGATTTTCGCAGCCAGAAGTATTGAAAGAGGATGTTTTTAAAGAAATTGATCCAAGGGCTTATCTGGCACAAATTTTTGATAAGGCAATCGAGCGATGGGCAAATGATGAATTTCATCATGAATACGATGAATCTTGGCCTGTTTTTAAAACCAGAGTAGATCAGGCATTACAAAATTTATGTACTGAGTTAGTAGATCAGCAACCTCAAGAAGCGATTGTATTTACTTCTGGTGGTGTTATCTCTGTGATTATTGGAAAGTTACTTGAGTTGAGTGTACAGCGTACTTTCGCGCTGAGCTGGTCGATTGCAAATACAAGTGTTACCACCTTAAAACTGAGTAATGGCGCACTTCAGCTCATCAGTATGAATGAACATCAATTTATTAAATCAAAAAATCCAGACTTATTAACTTGGCTCTAAAGTAGGGCTGGGTACAATATTTAATATAATGCCCGAAGTGACCATCCGCTAACCAAAGCCATAGAAAAATATTTGAAGCTTGAAAAGGAACGGGAAGAAAAATTTATATTACTTTATATTTCACATAATTAAAAAAGTTTAAATCCACGTTAGAATATAACGCTTACTTGATAAATAAAGAATTTAAAGTTTCTACATTTACTCATTTACATTAAAAAAAGGAAAAAACATGTCTCAACATGACTTTAATTTATCAGATCATTTTAAGCTGGGTATTTTTGCTTTTAATTGCTCTGGCGGACTCACTGCTTCTACTTTGGAAGATGGCTGGGATGCCAGTTGGGAGAAAAATCTGGAACTGGCACAAATGGCTGATGAAGCTGGAATTGATTTCCTTTTATCTGCTGCACGATTTATTGGCCACGGCGGTGAAAAGGATTTTCATGGTACAGTTCTGGAAACCGTGACCTGGACATCGGCTTTATTAGCCAAAACCAATAAAATTCATGTATTCGCCACCTTACACAGCGCGTTAAACCATCCAGTTGTCGTTGCCAAGCAAATTGCGACCATGGCTCAAATCAGTGGCAATCGGGTTGGTTTAAATATTGTCGCAGGTTGGAACAAACCTGAATATGACGCAATGGGATTACAACTGCCAGATGATCATGAAACGCGCTATGATTATGCGCATGAGTGGTACGGGTTAGTTAAGAAAACTTGGCAGAGTAAAGAATCCTTTGATTGGAATGGAAAGTTCTTTCAAACGAAAGGGACTTATGGAAAGCCAAATTTGATACCAGCTCCACCGATCTTTAATGCGGCAGGCTCTAAAGAAGGCCGTGAATTCGCAGTTAAAAATTCAGATTTCTTATTTACACCTGCATCAGATCTTGAGCGTTCTGTATCTGAAATTAAAGAACTAAAGAAAGAAGCCGAAGCACTTGATAGAAGTATTAAAGTATTGACCTTTTCACATGTCATTTGTCGTCCTACGGAGGAAGAAGCCCAAGCAGAATGGGATCGACAATTGAATAATGCAGATGAGGGCGCAGTACAACATTTAATAGATACCTTATTTTCATTCTGTAAATCTTTCCCGCCTGATTTATTTGAAGGATTGCGCCAACGTATTGTTGTGGGGCATGGTGGTTTCCCATTAGTAGGTACACCAGAGCAGGTTGCGGACGGATTGATTTCTTTACAGCACACGGGATTCTCAGGTACTACATTATCATTTCTAAACTATACGCAAGAATTTCCATATTTTAGAGATCATGTTATGCCGATATTGAAAGAAAAAGGATTGCTTCAAACAGATTCTTAGTTCTTGTGATGGGTGGATGATCTTGGGTAGAAAAGGTCATCCACTGATCAAATACTGACGTGTGAGTGCTTTATTTATATGACAAAAAACATTCAATTGATTGATTTTTGAACATGTTTTTTGTTTTTTTATGGTATAAAAATATCTCAATTATTAAACTTGAGAATAACAAATGTCTGAACAAAAATATCATTGGTATTTGATTGGTTATACTTTTAATGATGCAAGTAATAACGGAAATACAAGAAGTTTTAACATTCAACTGCCATTAGAATCCTTTCTACCACCCGTTTCTAAAACGAAACTAAATGAGTTGAATGCGATTGGTGCTGAGTGGATCAAGAAAAGTGATCCCTCAACACAGCCAGTGAACTTGTTTGCCATGTCGATTTGTTACCTGGGTGAGATGACCCAAGCTGAATTTAATGCGTAAAGAAAAATACAAGAATGTTTGGACGGTGGGAAAGTTTGGTTAGACTGTTCAACATTCATTTTAATGTATGCTATAAATACCCTCATAATATTGAGGGTATTTTATGAAAAATATTAATATTTTTCA